>JBNKGN010000082.1:0-11073 GCA_050289845.1 Crocinitomicaceae bacterium
GGGCTGCCTGGAGATGCTCAATGAGGGAGACATCATAATTCCCTGAAACGTATTTGAAATAATGAAACTCAAAAGAATTGGGTGCACTTTCTTCGAAGAAATCAACGGCTTGATCCATTTCTTGCTGTTGTTGATAAGACGGTGATCGCTGTTGTCGCTGCTGCGACGCCTGTGTTTTCGAAAGAGTGAATTTGAAATTGGCTTGCTGTGTTGACGAAAAAGCACCTTGTGTTACTGCGTTCCCAGGCGCTGAAGGCATTTCATCCATTTCCTCTTCTTCAAATGTATAGGATCCTTGACGAATGGCTCCGCTTTCAACCTTTCTTTCTGGTTGTACTTCCAGGCTCCGAACAGCACCACGCTTTTCTGTAGCGCTTTTCTTACGAACCGACTCCGTTTCCTTAACACTACCTTTCAACATCTCAACGGTATCGGCTCTCTCTTCGGTTGATTCCGAGGAATTATAAAGGATCCCGTTGTTATTTAGCTCGATGTTATTCGAATTTGTCGGAGGAGCGCTATTTGTCACGGGAGCATTTGTTTGTTGTCCCCTCGCGACCATTGCAGCGCAAAGCGTTATTGAAATAAGAAAGGACTTCACCATATCACATTCTGTTTAGCGGTCTGTACAACCGATTTAAATTTACGTTCAATTCTCTTAAAAAAAAATTGTTCAGACTTCGTTGTCTGCTGTAAACAGGAATTTGTTGGGAGAAATAAGATTGGTTTTTACGGCGTACATCACGATTCCAGCGGTATTTTTCACCCCAAGTTTCGCCATGATATTTTTGCGGTGCGTATTGATTGTATGTGCGCTAAGAAAGAGTTTTTCTGCAATTTGTGCATTGGTAAACCCTTCTGCAATTAAAGTAATAATTTCACTTTCGCGTTTTGAGATCACCACAGCTTCACATGAAAAGGCGTCCAAATCGATATCCTCGACATTGAGGTTGGCTTCTTGAATCGTTTCTAGAATTTGTCCACAGAAAAATTTGTTTCCACGATGCGTTTCTTTAACTGCTTCGAGAATTTCTGGGAAAGAACAATCCTTTTTTACGTAACTCGTGATTCCGGAACGCAGTGCATCCACAAGTACCTGCGCAGATTGTTCGGGAGTAATGGCAAGCATTTGTACCTCTGGGAATCGACGTTTTACGGTGCCGAGATCTTCAATATCAAAACCTGCTGAAGTAAAATCAACAATGATCACGTTGACTTCGAAGGACTCAAGAATATCTAAAAGTTCCGTAGATGTGCCTGCTTCTCCAACAATATCGCACTTCATCTCCGAATTCAAAAGAACACGGATTCCGAGACGAATCAATTCATTGGTATCTGCAAGGACAATCTTCACTTATTTAGAATTATTCTATGTAACAAATATACATAGCATAAAGCAACCACCAACAAAAAAGCCCCGAAATATATCGGAGCTTATCAACATTGTTTCGTTAGAATCTCAAAAGCCAGTGCATTTCGTCTTCGACTTTGCCAGCTTTCAGTGCATTGAGATACTCTTTTATACGATTGGAAGTTTTTCGTTCTTCCAACGCTGGTAATTCAAAAATTTCTTCGCGGTATCCGATTTTAGCGATTGGTGCAATCGTTGCTGCAGTTCCAGCTCCAAATGCGTCGGTCAAACGTCCTTCGCGAGCTGCATTTACAATTTCCTCAACAGTTACACGTCGTTCTTCAACGGGAATACCCCAATGTTCCGCAATTTCTACAACAGAACGTTTGGTTACTCCGCGCAAAATAGTATCCATGTCTTCGGCTGGTGTAATCAATTTTCCGTCTACTTCAAAAATAACGTTCATGGTACCAGACTCTTCGATGTATTTGTGTTCGATGCCGTCCGTCCAAACCAATTGATGAAAACCTTCTTTTTGCGCCAATTTCGCTGGATACAACGAAGCCGCATAATTTCCTGCCGTTTTTGCTCGTCCTACACCTCCGCGTGATGCTCGTGTATAAAACTCTTCAATTTTGACATTTACTGGCTGCGAATAATACGCCCCTACTGGACATGTAAAAATGATGAACTTGTACGAATCCGAAGGTTTGATCCCGATAAAATCATCCGTTGCAAACATAAATGGTCGGATATACAATGAATATCCATCTTTTGCGGGAACCCAATCGCGATCTACTTCAACCGTTTTACAAATTAACTCTGTGAAAAGTCCTTCTGGAAGGCGTGGCATGCACATACGATCACACGACTCATTGAAGCGTTCTTCGTTCATTTCTGGTCGAAAAATAACCACATCTCCATTGTCCAAACGATTCGCCTTCATTCCTTCAAAAATCGACTGACCATAGTGAATGGCAGAAGTCGCAGGATGTAATGAAAGGGCTTCAAATGGAACAATTTCTGGCTCTTGCCATTGTCCGTCACGATAATCCATCACAAGCATGTGATCAGAAAAAACTTTTCCAAAAGGAAGGTTGTCCCAATCCACCTCTGAAATTCTCGAACGGTCTGTTTTATTGATTTTTACGGAGATAGTGTCTTTAATCATAAGGCATTTATGTGTTGCAAAGATACTTAGAATCTCCTATTAATCAAATAGAGTAAATTATTTCGCACATTTTTTAATTCGCTATTTTTGATTTTTAAATGAAAATTTGGATAAAAGCCGCGAAATACTGAGCAAATTCTGGGGATATTCTTCCTTCCGTCCATTACAGGAGGAAATTGTGGATGCTGTAATTTATGGACACGACACCCTTGCAATTTTGCCTACAGGCGGCGGGAAATCCGTTTGTTTTCAAGTTCCAGGGATGGCATTGGACGGCGTTACACTCGTCATTTCTCCTTTGATTGCATTGATGCAGGATCAGGTGGCACAATTAGAAAAAAAGGGCATTTCCGCTTCTTTGATCACGAGTGGACTCTCTTATCGTGAGATTGATATTTCACTGGATAACGCACGCTTTGGTAACACCAAGTTTTTGTACACGTCTCCCGAACGATTAAAATCGGATTTGTTTATTGAGCGGTTCAAACGCATGAATATTGGTCTCATCGTTGTGGACGAAGCCCATTGTATTTCTGAATGGGGACATGATTTCCGACCTTCTTATCGCGAAATTGCTGCGATCCGGATTTGGCATCCGAATGCTCCAATGATTGCACTCACCGCTTCTGCGACAACACAAGTACAAAAGGATATCGAAGCGCAATTACACTTGCGCAATCCAAAAGTTTTCGAGGCTTCTTTGGAACGAAAAAATATCATGTACGGGTTGCAAGAAACAGACAATCGTCTGGCTCCTATCATCGAATATTGCCAACAGCACACGGAAGAAACGGGAATTGTTTATTGCCAAACGCGACGCAGTGTAAAACATATTGTAACACAGCTTCGTGCACATAAACTTTCCGCTGGAATTTACCATGGCGGCATGTCCTCTGACGATCGTTCCTACATGCTCAAGGAATGGCTGGAGGGTCGTTTGAAAGTAATGGTTGCCACAAACGCTTTTGGTATGGGGATTGACAAGCCCGACGTACGTTTCGTATTGCACCACGAATTGCCCAACAATTTGGAAGCTTATTATCAAGAAGCAGGACGCGCAGGGCGTGATGGGAATCCTGCGATTGCACGGGGATTTTGGAACGAACAGGATATTCAGATCATGAAAGATCGGATGGAAGCGCAATATCCCGAAGCAGCACGAATCAAAACCATTTACAATGCGATTGCCAATTATCTAAGCGTTGCCATAGGTTCTGGAAAAGACGAGACCTACCCTTTCAATCTCCAGGCATTTTGTAACACCTTTGAAATTTCGGCAAGTGAAACGTATTACGCGCTGAAAATATTGCAGTTAAACGAAACGATTGGTTTCACAGAATCAAGCTTTTATCCGACGCGTTTGAAATTTATTGTGGGCAACAAGGCGCTCTACACCTTTCAAGTTGGACACGATGCTGTTGCCCCCTTAATTGCCTTGCTGATTCGGAGTTACCCCGGTATTTTTGATCGATTTGCTGTCATTAATGAAACCGAATTTGCGAAACGACTTAAAATTTCTGTCACGAAACTGAACGAGCAATTGAAAATACTGGAACAGTTTGGTTTGATTGACATTCAATTTCAATCGAATTTACCAATGGTCACTTTCCTTCACGAACGCGTGGCTGACAGTAGCCTTCGTTTGAAACCTGAGATTTATTCTGTGCGAAAAGAGCGTGAGACAAGCCGACTCAATGCGATGATTTCGTTCATGCGTTCCAAGAGCTGTCGATCCGTGCTGATTTCTGAATATTTTGGAGGGAACGCAAGACCTTGTGGTGTATGCGACAACTGCCTTTCAAGTAACATGGATCATTCCCAATTGCACGAAATTATTCTACAAAAATTGCCTGCTACGTTTAGCGGTTTGGAACGATCCATCCCTGCATCAACCGAATTATTACAAGAGGGAATTCGATCGTTAATGCATGATGACAAAGTCTATTACGAGGAAGGTACCTATTTTGTGAAGTAGTCAACGAGCCACCACGTAATAAATCGGCATTTGACACTCACGAAGAACGCTCATTTCAACCGAAGTTCATCACCACTCAACCTCTCAGTTTTTAAGCATTCCTTTCAATTCGTGCACTTCTTGCTGCAGTGATTTTAAGGATTGAGAAAGACCGCTATCATCCATTCTCACTTCAGGGAGTTCGGGAGAAATGTAATTTACAAATTTCCAGATTTCGAGAATTTCGTTCGCATGAACAACATAAGGTTGATAGAACGGATTGGTTGAACAAAGCTGAAAAGATTGCTCTGAATTCAACAAATTATGTACGACTTTAAAAACGATTCCATCGTCTTTGGTGATAACAATACACGGCGTTCCATTTCGAATCGACATCCAATTCTGAACAAACTCACCAATAACGAAAGAGCCTTCCACTACTGGCGGCATAGAATCTCCTTTGATAGGGAACGAACGGTATTTTCTATCTCTCGATAGGAACGGCAAATGGAACGTAGGAAGTACTTTAATATAGTCGGGATCTGCATATCCTGCCGTATATCCAGCACTTGCTTTTAAAGGCACCAGCTCAATCAAATCGTCATTATTTGAATCGACCATCGAAGTAAGCACGCGCAGTTTTTGTCCCTTCACGTCTGTATGCAAGCCTTGATCAATTTTCTTCCAATCACTGTCTTTGAAATTGGACAAATCCTTCCGAACCAGGTCATCGATAGGAATTTTATAGTAATCGCTAAACAATACCAAACTTTCGATATTCGGCTGTGCTACATTATTTTCGTAGCCCGAATACGAACTTCTGGTCAAATTTAAATCGTTCGCCACCTCTTCTTGAGATTTCTTTAAACGATTGCGCAATAGCTTTAAATTTTTACCAATTTCCATATACTAGAATTCTTCTTTCGCTAACGAAGATATAAAAATTCTTAAATACTAAACAAAAATAGATTATTATTTAATCATTTTTCATTTAGACGTCTGAATTGGCGTACCCAGATAACGTGCGTAAACGTAAGCGAATTTCGCTCCCAGGAAAAGGATTTGCGAGGAATAGTAGACCCAAACGAGAATGACCAACATTGTTCCTGCAACTCCACCTTCGGCTGCGAAAAAATAATGTGACAGATAAAATTTGATTACCAATTGCCCCAAATACAAGAAAAGCGCCGTTACAGTACCACTAACAACGGCCACACGCCAACGAACGATGCCATTGTGTACGTATTTAAAAATCATCGTAAACAAGATCAAGTTGACAAACATTGGAATGCCGTGGCGCGCGAAATTGGAAAAAATCCAACTGATTACTTCTCGATCTGAGAGGTACTGTTCTTGCCATGATAGTAAGAACGTTTCTGCAAAATAAAGTGCAATTATTAAAGATGTTGCTGCGGCTAAGGAAAGCATTGAAACGGCACGAAACGTTAGATTATGCACAATCAACTTCTTTGCGCTTAATTTCCGTTTGTCTAGGTTGTAAAACTCGTTAATACTGCGTTTTAGTGAATTTAAAATGGCCGTACACGACAGCATCAAAGCAAACAACCCAATAATTCTTAGGAATACACTCCCCGTGGCGAGATCTACCGTGCTTAAAAAATCAATAATCCCATCGACATCTTTAATTCCTACTTGCTCTCGAAGTACTTCATTGATAATATCGAGCATGGTTTGCTGTCCAACGAAACTTCCGAAGAAAGAGATGCTCAGATATAAAATTGGTACCAGTGCCATCAAAGCATAATACGACAATGCAGCACCGTGATGCAAAGGACCTTCGCGACTGAATTCTACTATTGTCGTTTTCAATAAACTCCCTAATTCGCGTGCGGTCATTTTCTCTTTTTTATAGCAATTGTCCTCAAGTCTTTCAAAACCTCCGAACTTGTTAATACCACTTCCTCCCCTTTTTCTGTGCGAAAATAATTAAACACAATTGTTCCATTGTCAAACGCCCTTTTGAATACAAGTGGAAGTTGCGTTCCTCCAGCATCAAACTCCGACGGTCGAAAGATGATGGTCTTTCCGTTTAACTCAATTTGGTTCGCTACCCCCATTAAGCTAGCTTGTTCCAAATCATTGGGATGGTAAAATACTTCATGTGCGCTATCGAAGCGGTCGACTGATCCATCTTTTAAATGCACCACCTTATCCACAAAGCCCATCATTTCGGATCCATCATGCGACACCAAAACAATTCCTGTTCCGCGCACTTCATTCAGCGCTGTCAGATAATGCATAATGCGCATTCGAAGCATTTGATCGAGATGCACAAAAGGCTCGTCCAACAACAGGAATAGCGGTTCACAGGCCAAAGCTCTGGCAATGCAAAGTCGCTGTTGTTCTCCTCCAGACAAATATCTTGCTTGTCGATTTTCGAGATGTTTGATTTCCAATAAATCGAGCAACTCTTCTGTCGTTTCAGATTGCTCTTTCTTTGGAAGATGGAGCACTTTTTCCTTGATATTTTCAGCGACTGTGTGAAACAAATCCAAGGCAAAATCCTGGTTCACCAATTGAATTTCTTCGTAGCCAGGAATCAACTTTTTCGAAGGTCCAATCAAACGTTTATCATCCAAACACACTTCTCCTTCTGTCGCATCCAATAATCCGGACATCACCTTTAACAAGGTCGTTTTTCCCGCACCACTGTTACCGATAATTCCAATGAGATCTCCAGAATGAATGGTCAAATCAATACCGCGCAACACCCAGTCATCCCGACGCACGCCAATATTTTTAAGTGCGATCATTAAACGATCAATGATTTAGGAAAATCCTTCGAGGCAATGTAAATCCCCGTTACTGGATTCGCTAAAGGCTCCTCCCCTTTTAAATTCACCGAAAGAACGAGTGCATCCGCCTCCTCAGCGATGGTAAAATCTTCCATTAAAATTTCAGAACAACCGACCGCAGCAACCAAATCTTCACCGTTTCGAATATAAAACATCCGCATATTGGGTACTTCCTCGGCAAAAGGTTCGCCATTTCCATTCGATCCTTGCAAAACATAAGTGGTATCTTCCAACGGCTCAATTGCGGTCACATCCAAAGAAATAGCAAATTCATCCTCCCAAAGATATTTTCGATTAAGCTCCGAAGGTTCTCCATTGTTGTGTTCGTTCGCGTATTCAATCGAAAAATGATCGTTTAACAAGTAAAAGTGAATGCGACATGTCATGACAGCTGTTTTGCTGCAAAAATATCAACTTTCTCCCGATTCCTGCCAGCAAATCAATGGTTCGGGTTATTTTTGCCGATTACGCAATTCAATTATATGGAACGGACGGTACAAATTCACAAGAAAAAACTGCACTCAATTCAACGAAGACACCCCTGGATATTCTCTGGAGCCATTGTTTCCGACACCGATTCTTTTACGGACGGAGATCTTGTAGGTGTGGAAGATGCAGCAGGAAACATCATCGCACGGGGACATTTTCAGCACGCGACAATTGCGGTTCGCATACTTACCTTCCATGACGAAGCGATTGATCAGGCTTTTTTTAACGATCGATTATCAAATGCTGTTCAGACGCGTAGAAACAAAGATCTTATCAGTTTCGATAACAATATTTGTCGTTTGGTTCACGGTGAAGGCGATGGATTGCCAGGATTGATTGTGGATTTTTACAATGGTGTTGCCGTCATTCAATGTCATAGCATCGGGATGTACCAAATGATTGAAATGATTTCGCTCGGATTGCAAAATGCTTTAGGAACGGATTTAAAGGCCATCTATTCAAAATCTTCCGACACACTCGTTGGAAAAGACAATATTGAGGACGGCTATCTTTTTGGAACATGTGAGACACCGCATCTCGCCTTTGAAAACAAGGTGAAGTTTCATATTGATTGGATCTCAGGACAGAAAACAGGTTTCTTTGTCGATCAGCGAGAAAATCGTTTGTTGCTTGCCAAGTACGCAAAAGGCAAAAAAGTCTTGAATACCTTCTGTTATTCTGGTGGATTTAGCCTACTCGCTTTGCAATACGGTGCCGATTTAGTGCATTCCTTAGACAGTTCCAAAAAGGCCATTGCGCTAACCGATGCAAACATCGCATTAAACGGATTCGAAAAACAACACGCCTCTATTGTCGCCGATGCCATGCAATATATGAAAGAACTGCCAGAAGATTATGACATCATTGTATTGGATCCGCCAGCATTTGCGAAACATCGAAACAAACGACACAAGGCAGTACAAGGGTACAAACGATTGAACGCGCATACTATTCGACAAATAAAACCTGGTGGCATTATCTTTACCTTTTCGTGTTCACAAGTAGTGGACAAGCAATTATTCAATAATACGGTGATTGCTGCAGCGATTGAAACGGGAAGAAACGTGCGCATCCTGGAACAACTTCACCAACCGATGGACCATCCCATTAATGCGTTTCATCCAGAAGGAGAATACCTAAAAGGTCTCGTAATTCAAGTAGATTAATGCTCGACCTCAGGTATCGTACCATATTAGCCGTCGGCATTCCTTTGATGGGATCGTCTTTTATCCAGTCAATTGTGATGATTACCGACTCTTCCTTTTTGAGTCGATATAGTACGATCGCATTTGACGCTGCGGGCAATGGTGCGATGATCTACATTACGCTTTTTGTGACTTTAATCGGGATAAGCGATGGTGCACAAATTGTTATGGCGCGGAGAATTGGTGAGAAAAAAGAACACTTACTTGCTCAGGTATTTGGAACAGCCCTATTGACCAATACCGTACTCGCAGTATTGTTATTACTCACCATTCAAGTATTCTTACCACATTTGATCGAAGGGATCACGACACACGCTCCTATTGCCAAAGCAGAAATCACCTTCGTACGAATTCGCAGTTTCGGATTGCTTTTTGGAATGGTGTCTTTGGTGATCAACGCGTATTTCACCGCCATGGGAAAAACATATTTGATTCTCATAAGCGCAGTTGTTATTGCCTTCACCAATATTTTCCTCGATTACGGAATGATTTTCGGGCATTTTGGCATGCCACGCATGGGCATCGCAGGGGCAGCTTTTGCTTCTACTATTGCAGATGGCGCTGGAATGGTATTTTTGATGATTGCCTTAATAATAAGTGCTGACAGAAAAAAACACCGCCTTTTCAAAGAACTACGCTATAATTACGAGTCTCTTAAGAATTTACTAAAGGTTGGGGCACCTATCACCCTCCAATTGCTTGCCGCTTTGATTACATGGACCATTTTCTTTGTTTGGATCGAGCAAAAAGGCGCATACGAACTAACACTTTCACAAACAATACGAACATTGTATTTCCTGGCGTTTGTCCCTATCTGGGGATTTGCAGCTACCACAAAAACGTATGTGAGTCAGTATCTTGGAAGCAAAGATTACGAGGCGATACCTACGATATTAAGACGGATACAATTACTTACAATCGCCTGTCTCTTTTTACTTTTCCATGGAGCCGTATTTTATCCCGAAGTGCTCGTTTCCTGGATCAATCCCGAGGTGGTTTACGTGAAAGGTAGCGCTGAATTGTTACAATATGTTTCTGGCTCCGTAGTGATCTATGGAATTTCTATGGTGTATTTTCAAACAATTGCGGGAAGCGGAAATACCAAAATCACTTTTTATATCGAAGCGATTGCTGTCGCGATATACATTCTATTCGCGTATTTATTTATAAAGGTCTTCGAATGGGAAATATATTGGATTTGGAGTGTGGAATACATTTACTTTATAACAATGGGCTTGCTCTCCATTGCGTACCTTCGAATTTTTAACTGGAAATTGAAAATCATTTAACTTATGAGTGCTTTACGAATTGTGTTTATGGGAACACCTGAATTCGCCGTGACGATTCTCGATAAATTGGTGCAAGAGAAAATGAACGTCGTTGGCGTGGTTACAGCACCAGACAAACCCGCGGGACGAGGACAGAAAATTCATGAAAGTGATGTAAAACGTTACGCCGTTGCGCATGAGTTGCAGATCCTACAACCGACCAACTTGAAGGATCCTGCGTTTGTAGGCGCATTGGAAGCACTAAAAGCGGATGTTTTTGTTGTCGTAGCTTTTCGAATGCTTCCTGAGGTGGTTTGGTCGATGCCACCCAAAGGTACTATTAACCTGCATGCTTCCTTGTTGCCGAACTATCGAGGTGCTGCACCGATCAATTGGGCAATTATCAACGGGGAAAAAGAAACAGGGGTATCCACCTTCTTTATCGAAAAAGAAATTGACACAGGAAAAATCATCCAACAAGAAAAGGTCGCGATTGGAGCAAATGAAACGGTCGGGGAATTGTACGAACGCCTCATGCACCTGGGAGCTGTTGTCATGCATCAAACCTTAACGCAACTCGAAACGGGCATCGAAAATGCCATCGCTCAACAAACACTAATTAAAGACAGTGATCGTCCCGCTCCAAAAATATTCAAACAAGACTGCGCGATTGACTTTTCACAACCAGTAGCCACGGTGCACAATTTCTGCAGAGGACTATCCCCTTACCCGGCAGCCTGGTGTTCATTAACTGACACTTCAAAAAACCTCACGAAGACATTTAAACTCTTCGCGACAGAAAAAACAACCCAGCCCGTT
>JBNKGN010000083.1:0-10980 GCA_050289845.1 Crocinitomicaceae bacterium
GCATTTCGGGGCGCGCGCGAAACGAAATTTCATTTTAGCCTTTTAGCTTCTGGCAGAAAGGCATATCCTCGCGATTACATCAAAAAAGAAGCACATGGAAAAGGAACGGATGCAAACGGGACATAAAACTCATTACATTAAGTTGCTGAAAGGGAAGGATCCATCAGGGAATAAGCCCACTTGAAAAAAAGTTACCCCAAAAAAAACGCCCTTCCAACAATTGAAAGGGCGTTTCATACATCTTCAATCCTATTTTTTGAATTCGTTGATCGTTTTTTCGATAATTGCGACACATTCCATCAATTGTGCTTCCGTCATTACCAATGGTGGTGCAAATCGAATGATGTTTCCATGAGTTGGCTTTGCGAGCAATCCATTTTCTTTCAACGCCACGCAAAGATTCCATGCCGTTTCACTTTCCTCTGTATCATTTACGATAATTGCATTCAGCAACCCTCTACCGCGCACTTTAAGTACCAAATCAGTCGACGCAATAATACGTTGCATTTCACTTCGGAACAATTTCCCAAGACGATTTGCATTCGCTGCCAATTCCTCATCACGCACAACTTCAAGGGCTGCTACCGCTACTTTTGCTGCCACAGGATTCCCACCAAAAGTAGAACCATGCTGTCCTGGTTTAATCACTCCCATAATAGGATCGTTTGCCAAGACTGCAGAGACAGGATATGCACCTCCAGAAAGCGCTTTACCAAGAATTAAAATATCAGGTTGCACATACGTTGCAGGATCTTTTTCGCACGAATTCCCACAATTACAATCACCACAAACGGCCAACAAAGAACCTGTTCTGGCAATTCCCGTTTGTACTTCGTCCGCGATGAAGAGTACGTTATTTTCTTTACACAATGCTTGCGCTTTCGCCAAATATCCTTCATCTGGAACAAAAACCCCTGCTTCACCTTGAATAGGTTCTACTAAAAATCCAGCGACATTCGCATTGTCCTTCAATGCAGCGGCCAATGCATCTACATCGTTATAAGGAATTCGAATAAACCCTGGCGTAAAAGGTCCGAAATTTTTGTTGGCAACTGGATCGTTTGAAAAGGAAACGATGGTTGTTGTACGACCATGAAAATTGTTCTCACATACGATGATTTGAGCTGCATCTTCCGCGATTCCTTTCACTTCGTAGGCCCATTTACGACAGACTTTAATTGCTGTTTCAACCGCTTCAGCTCCAGTGTTCATTGGAAGCACTTTATCAAATCCGAAGTATTCGGTTACAAACTTTTCGTAAGGACCTAAAGCATCATTATAGAAAGCACGTGAAGTTAACGTCAATGTTTTCGCTTGCTCTACCATCGCTCCAACAATTTTCGGGTGGCAATGCCCTTGATTTACCGCTGAATACGCAGAAAGAAAATCGTAATATTTTTTTCCTTCAACATCCCAAACATGTACGCCTTCGCCACGCTCCAAAACTACTTCTAAAGGGTGGTAATTGTGCGCTCCGTGTTTGTCTTCCAGGTGAATTAAATCTTTTGATGTCATTTTATCTAGTGTTACATCCATGTGTAAAAAAATTAAGGTCTGACCGTTCGTTGCGGAGAACGTCTAATCCTTTCCTCGTTCATGGAGAGAAATCATCCGAGTGAAACAAAGGTAAATTATTGAACGCAGAAAGTCAATACGATAAGTCAAGGAGGTCATTGCTTGATTCAAAACTTTCGAACAATGCGTTTTTTTATCCTTCCGAATAGATTTCCATTTTGTCAAAAAATTGTAGATTGCACACCATGGATGAAGCGGAATACACAATTAAAATGAAACGTGGCTATTGTCATATTACCGCGGACGAACTGATATTTTCAAAAGAAGAGAATGTCGCCGAAGCTGAAAGAACCCCTAGTATTATCAATCAATACGGCATGTTTCTATATCGAGCAATTTTTATCGTGATTATGATCGTTTGGGCAAGAAGAGATTTTTTGAACGAAGATTATACAACCGCTGGGATTTTCAGTTTGTACGCCTTAGCCGCCGCTATATTTTTAGCTGTCGCCTTAACGTATTCGCAAGCCGTCATTATCCCGAGAAATACAATTGATCATGTTACCTTTCGCCCTAGCGCACCTCTATTAACGCGTGCCTTTTTTACCATTTATTTTACACGTCGCGGTAAACAGCGCAAACGGATTCTCATATTGCCAGGAATTTTTAACGGAGGGACAAAAGCGACTAAAAAAGCACTCGAAACAATGCGAATGGCTGGGCTTTACGAGAAATCTTCCGAAAATTCGGACATTATCGATGCGGTTTAATTGACCATGAAAACAATATTCATAAGCTTCGCACTCCTTGTCCTATTATTTATCGTAGGGTGGTTCCT
The DNA here is from genome assembly GCA_050289845.1 of Crocinitomicaceae bacterium. Taxonomy (GTDB): domain Bacteria; phylum Bacteroidota; class Bacteroidia; order Flavobacteriales_D; family Crocinitomicaceae; genus UBA4466. The sequence continues at coordinate 2,354 of JBNKGN010000083.1, forward strand.
TCACGCAACAATGATTAAATCAAGTATTCAGTCCTTGGAATTAGAGAAAAGCCACGTGATATTGCAATCAACTGAAATGACATCTATTATCAAAAATCGTTGGATTTTCGCTTTAGCAATTGCCCTCACATCTTTACTATACGTACTCGTCCGCATAAAAACCCATCGAACAAAACTTAAAGAAGCGGCACTTATTATTGGTTTTATGATCACGGGAGGCTGCTTTTTCCTATTTGCCAGAATTCAATTCATCAAATGGACAATAGCCGATTTCGAAATAATCCCAAGTATAGAACCGACTATTTCCTTAGAAAAATTACAATTCGAGTGGTACTTTTTAATAGGTGTTCTCTTTGGCGCTGTGATTTCTTTCGTTATTTTTAAATGGATTCGTCCGAAAAAAGTACTGAATCCGACCGAGAATTTTGAACGCTAGCAAACACAAAACATACTGTATTAGTGGACTTGGCGTTGACGCACGCGTGTTTGACCGAATTCGAATCGAGCAAAGTGAACTGGTGCACGTTCCCTGGATCAAACCAGAGAAAAACGAATCATTAAAAGCTTACGCAAAACGACTTTTTGACAGCGTTCATCCTTCAGAAGATTATTCTATTCTGGGAGTTTCATTTGGCGGAATGATTGCACAGGAATGGGCAAAAATGACGCAACCAAAAACACTAATTTTAATTTCAACCTGTTCTTCGCCGGCTCGACTACATCCCTTACTACGCTTCGGTGGTCAATTAGGATTAACGAACATCTTACATCCGAAACTAGCCTTGTTTTGTCCGCCGCTTCTCTATTATTTTTTCGGGGTTAAAAAACAGGAAGACAAACACTTGTTGAAAGCGGTCATTCGCGATACCGATCCTCGATTTTTACGATGGGCATCTAAAGCAATAATGAAGTGGCGTTGTGAAAAACCTCATGAAGCCATCAAAATTCACGGCAGCAAAGACCGCATTATTCGACCAGAATCTGTTTTGGAATTGAGTATAGCAGCAGCTGGACATTTTTGTATCCACACGCACGGAAGCATCGTTTCGACTTATTTGAATGCAATAAATCGTACCTTAGAACAAGAAGAACAAATTGAGCGCCAATGAATTTAGACAAATTCGAATATTACTTTAAACTAAAAATCCAAAATGTTGATTATTCGGAGATTCGGCATCAAATGAAAGCGGAAGGAATGTCGGAAGCGGAAATCTCAAAAATGATTAAAGAAATAGACGCTGAAGTACTTTTATATGAAGAGCAGAAAAATCGACCAAGAATAAATGGAAAAGTTTTCGTCGGATCAGTAATTGTCGGGCTTTCACTTCTTGGATTGGTGCTACTTTTTCTGATCGGTGTTCGTGGCGGACTAATTATCATTGCACTCTTGGGTACCACACTTTCAGGGATTGCTTTGATTGCGCAACACCGAACAAAACAAGGCAATCGCTTTGAGAACAGAAAATGGCGTAAATAGACTGAGAATACGCTGACCGAAAATCCCTCTGGAAAAGTAGCTTCATTCGACTTGATTTCCATTCAAGGAACCGTTTTACATAAGAGTATAACAGCGATCCACGCAGCGGCATTGATGTATCCCATCTATCGCCAAACATGCACTATTTGTGCCCTTCCGATGGTTTAAAGCATCCAGTACTTCCTTTTGTGAAGTAGTAAAAACGACTAAAATAAAAATGGCGAAAGAAATTCTTTCGCCATTTTTATTAAAACAACTTCGCCTGATCGGGATCATCTTCGTCTTTTTTCGATAAATCCCACTCTATTTTCTTTGGTTTTTCGTCCTCTTCTCCTTCGAAATCTTCGTTTTCATCTTCATCATGATCATTTGCCAATTCCGTTTTCTCAGGTTCTGGCCACGGCTCGTCACCTTCAATTGGATGATCCAGAATAACTTCCTTTACTTTCAATTTCGTGATCTGATTTCCCTGCGCCTTCATCCCTTTCACATCAATGAATTCTTCGAATTCTAAAATCGTGTCAGGTAAGTTCTTCGTTGCTTTGAGTAATTTGTTGTAGACCACTCGGAACCGTGGTTTGTAGGCCGTAGAAACAGCATCTAACGTGGAACCTTCCGACTCTGAAATGAACGACGTTTTCTTGTCCATCGTCACTTCACAAAGGAATTTCTTACCAAAGTGTAAATCGCGCTCTGCATCGTAATACACGGCAGAAATTGGGCGGTCTGGATGCCACTTCTCAATATGCACCATGTCTTCGTCAAAATGCGTCGCTAAATCAAAGCCCGACAATCGGTATTCCCCTGATTTGTAAAGGGTCAAAATGCGATCTGTCCCTTTGAATTGCCCAAGGAATTTGCCACGCCCTTCGTCATTGAGTCGTCCCACTACTTCGTCGTACCAAATTTTTCGTGCCGCTAAAGTAGAACCTCCAACTTCCTTCTGAACAATTTTCGAAACGATCTCCTTAGTCACTCGATTTCCTCCCGCTGCGCGACCTTTGATTAATAAATCGCCAAGGTCGATGTCAAATTTCAAGCGTTTGAGATGTGGACGCGGTCGCAAAATCACTGTCACCACTTCCCGTTCCCCGTTTGGATGTACGTTGAAATACAACATTTTGGAGCCTTTCGTTCCTTTGGTTAAATCGTATTCAGTATCTCGTGTAATAGAATTGACATTAAAACGCTTCATCATCGTTGGACCGCCTTTCCCATCTTGATAAATCATGTGATAGACCGTCCGCTTGTCTCCTTTTTTCCAAATGTTTGCGTAGATAATATCCTTTCCAACGAACTTTTTATCGGCAATTTTGGTGACCATCATCTTTCCGGTAGAGAAGAAAATAATTACATCGTCAATATCCGAACAATCCGTGATATATTCTGCTTTTTTCAAGCCGTATCCAACAAATCCTTCTTCGTAATCGACATAAAATTTACGGTTCGCAATAATCACTTTTGTCGCATTAATCGAATCGAAGGTTTTGATTTCTGTTTTGCGTTCTTTTCCTTCTCCAAAGCGTTTTTTCAAATCTTTGAAATAGTCGATCGCGTGTTCTATTAAGTTCGCTAATTTGTCCTTAACCAGCTCCATTTCCGCTTCAATCTTCGCAATACTTTCATCGGCTTTGTCGGCGTCGAATCGCGTAATACGAATCATTGGAATTTGCGTCAGTCGGTGCAGATCCTCGTCGGTTATTTCTCGAATCAATTTCTTTTTGAATGGCTCAAATGCCTTGTACAAATATTCGTACAGTCCTTCCTTGTCGCCATAATTCTTGAAATCGATATACATTTCTTCGTTGATGAAGATTTTTTCCAGGGTCGAAAAATGCCATTGACGTTCCAATTCAGACAAGCGAATTTCCAACTCTTTTTGCAGCAGGTCAACCGTTGTATCTGTGTTTACCTTTAAGATTTCCGACGCGCCCATAAAACGCGGTTTGTCTCCGTCAATTACTGACGAGTTCGGAGAAATAGACACCTCACAATCCGTGAAAGCATACAATGCGTCCAAGGTTTTATCCGGTGAAACACCAGGCGCTAAATGAATGATCACCTCAGCCGTTGCGGCAGTGTTATCTTCAATTTTTCGAACCTTAATTTTGCCTTTGTCGTTCGCTTTTAGAATCGAATCGATCAAAGTTGTTGTTGTGCCATAAGGTACTTCGGTAACAACCAGAGTCTTATTATTTTCCTTGCGAATTTTTGCTCGAAGGCGAATTTTTCCGCCACGCAATCCGTCATTATAATTGGAGACATCAATCATTCCTCCATTCGGGAAATCTGGATAAATTTTCACTCCTTTTCCTCTCAGGTGATTGATGGACTGTTCAATCAATTCGATAAAGTTGTGCGGCATGATTTTACACGCCATCCCTACCGCAATCCCTTCTGCTCCTTGGGCAAGTAACAAGGGAAATTTCACAGGAAGTTGTTCGGGTTCATCGTTACGACCGTCGTAGCTTTTCAGCCAGTTCGTCGTTTTTGGGTTGAACACTACGTGTGCGGCAAACTTGGAGATTCGTGCTTCAATATAACGTGGAGCCGCTGCACCATCACCTGTTAGGGTATTTCCCCAGTTTCCCTGACAATCAATCAATAAATCTTTTTGACCCAGATTCACGAGCGCATCGCCAATCGAAGCGTCACCGTGCGGATGATACTTCATCGTATTCCCGATAATGTTCGCCACTTTATTGTAGCGTCCATCGTCCATTTCTTTCATGGAATGCATGATACGTCGTTGTACTGGCTTAAAACCATCGTACAGCGAAGGCACGGCTCTTTCGAGGATTACATAAGAAGCGTAATCCAGGAACCAATTTTCATACAATCCCCCTACGGGAATAATATTCTCGTCTACTACCTTATCCCCAAAAGCCGATTCGTCGTCTGATTTCGACGTATCATCTTCCTCGGGATTCAAATCTTCATTGTCCAACTTGTCGTCTTCGTCAGCCATATTTTATGATGCTTTATCTAGTTCATTGGAATCTTCGAGGTCTTCCACCACCGCTTCTTCAACACGCAAATTATCGATAATAAACTCTTGTCGTTCCTGCGTATTTTTCCCCATGTAATAGGAAAGAATCGAATCAATGGAAGCTTCTTTGGATAGCATTACTGGCTCCAGGCGAATGTCTTCACCAATAAAATGCTTGAATTCGTCGGGAGAAATCTCACCAAGTCCTTTGAATCGTGTAATTTCTGGATTGCGTCCTAACTCGATCATGGCGTTGCGGCGTTCTTCTTCCGAGTAGCAATAAATCGTTTTCTTTTTGTTTCGCACACGGAACAGTGGCGTTTGAAGTACGTACACGTGATTTCGTTTTACCAAATCGGGAAAAAACTGTAAAAAGAAGGTCAATAGGAGCATTCGAATGTGCATTCCATCGACATCGGCATCGGTAGCAATTACAATCTTGTTGTACCGCAAATCATCCATATCGTCCTCGATATTTAATGCCGCCTGAATCAAATTAAACTCTTCGTTTTCGTAAACCACTTTTTTCGTAAGTCCGTAACTATTCAAGGGTTTTCCTTTGAGTGAGAACACCGCCTGAGTATTAACATCTCTCGACTTGGTAATTGATCCACTCGCTGAATCTCCCTCTGTGATAAACAACGTAGTCGCCTCGCGTTTATCATCTTTCAAATCGGTCAAGTGCACACGACAATCTCTTAATTTCTTGTTATGAAGATTGGCTTTTTTCGCGCGATCTCTTGCTATTTTACGAATTCCCGATAGTTCTTTTCGTTCCTTTTCGCTTTGACGGATTTTTCGTTCCAGAATCTCAACTACTTCGGGATTACGGTGCAAGAAATTATCGAGTTTTTCCTTGAGGAAGTCATTTACGAAAGCGCGCATCGATTTTCCGTCTGGCTCGATTTCCATCGATCCCAATTTTGTTTTCGTTTGCGATTCGAATACGGGTTCAATCACCTTTACTGCTACTGCTGCCACAATTGACTGGCGAATATCAGAGGCTTCGTAATTTTTCCCGTAAAAATCTTTGATCACTTTGGCGACCGACTCACGGAAAGCACTTTGATGTGTCCCCCCTTGTGTCGTGTGTTGTCCATTCACAAACGAATAATAGTCCTCTCCGTAAGTTTTACCATGCGTAAACGCCACTTCGATATCTTCGTCCTCCAGGTGAATAATTGGATACAATGGATCGCCGTCCATGTTGTTTTCGAGCAAATCGCGCAATCCATTTTTGGAAATAAATTTCTGCCCGTTGAATTTTATCGTTAACCCGCGATTCAGGTAACAATAATTCCAGATCATTTTCTCGATATACGCTGTTTTGAACGCATATTTTTTAAAGACAGTATCGTCTGGAATGAACTCTACGTAGGTTCCATTTTCTTCGTCTGTTTTTTGCACTGGCACTTCCTCAACCACATTCCCTTGCTTGAAAGAAACCTGCACTTTCTCGCCATCACGCACGGAATACACCATAAAATGACTTGAGAGCGCATTCACGGCTTTGGTTCCGACACCGTTCAAACCAACCGATTTTTTAAAGGCTTTGGAATCGTATTTTCCTCCTGTATTCATTTTGGAGACCACGTCCTTCACCTTGCCCAAGGGAATACCACGACCATAATCACGAACAGCTACTTTGCCCTCTGTAATTTTGATTTCGATGCGTCTCCCATTCCCCATGACAAATTCGTCGATACAATTATCCACCACCTCTTTGACGAGAATATAAATCCCATCATCCGCTGAAGATCCATCGCCCAATTTCCCGATATACATCCCCGGTCGCAACCGAATATGTTCTTTCCAATCAAGCGACCGAATATTCTCTTCTGTGTATTGATTTTCCGCCATTTCTAAATGATTTTAGATAACCACTAAAAATAAGGAAGATATTCGCTGAAAACACTTTGATTTATCACTACTTATCCACGTTTATAGGTGGAAAACCGTCGGTCAGGATTGAAATTCCGAAATTCTAAATTGAAAACGGAAGTTCTTGACTAAAAAAGCGTTTTTAATCTGCCTGAATTACCCTTTCATTCCCCTATTTTGCGCCGTAAACTTCCTTGATAATTTCAAAGGCGGGCTTGCCTTGCGGTGTAAATTTGGCGTGATTCCCTCCTGAATTCATGTCGTTTTCAAAAAAGGTCCATTTCCAAAGAAACCCTCCTTCGAAAAATGGCTCGTTCCAAATGGTTTCAAAAAATGCACGGTAGCCATTAAATTGATTCTGTTGATTTACGACTAATTCCCTATCTGAAAGCACTTTGTCAGAAACGGAAAAATCAGCGCTTTTAAAGCCGTACTCGGTAAAAAGAATTTGTTTCTCCCATTTATTACTGAAAGTTTGCAAAGATTTCGCGATGCGTTTCCAGCCCGCCACCCACTCTTCATAGCTCGGGGTCTTCTTATTCGAAAGCGGGAAATAAGCGTCAATTCCAATAAAATCCAATTCGTCCCAGAAATCAATTTTTTCGTAATTATCCCAATTGGCTGCGTAGGTTATTTTTCCATGGTACACCTCACGAACCTCTTGAATCAATTTCCGCCAGAAAGGCGCACGTTTAACTACTGCATTGCGATATTCCGTGCCAACACAAAACAACTCAGCATCTACCGAATCGGCTATTTTCGCAAAGTGTAAAATATAATCGCGGTAGGTCGATTCCCACTCGAGCCATTCGGCTTCTGTGTCCAAATCAAATTCACCCGGCCAACCATCATCAACCACCCAAACATGGGGTTTAAACAATATTTTTTGTCCCGCAATTTTCGCATAATTGGAAATCGCCACGGTTCCTTCTTCCGTTTCCCCCCACCATTGCCACTTACTACCATACTGCACTTTCGACTCCCCCGAAGCTGTAAATCCATAAGGTATTAAAGCGACCCATTCGGCATTGATAGTTGCGATGCTATCCAATTTTTCCTGACCAATAATTTTACTCGGCATTTCCAAGTTCACCCCAGTAATTTTACCGGATGAATGGACATTTTCTGGGCGCTCGTACGTAAGATTTTCAGCATGTTGTTTCCGTTGCGCACACGCCACAAAGAACAGTATCGTTAACAAAACAACGAGGTGCTTCATACAATTTCGATTACATCTCCATCTTCAGCGCAACGTACATTTTCAAAAATTTCTGCTGCCTCTGCAATGTGCAATTCCCCTGTATCGTAACGCGCACTTAAATGCCCTAAAAGCAAATGTCCAACTCCTGCTAATTTGGCCACCTGAGCAGCATCTTTCGCTGTGGAATGTTTTGTTGCTTTGGCACGATCGCGAAGTAATTCTATAAAAGTGGCTTCGTGGTACAAATAATTTACATTTCGAACCGCGTTAATGGTCACTTCCGAAAATGCAGTATCTGAGCAGTATGCGTAAGCTCTAGGGGCAATAGCTGGCTCCGTATATTCTCGAAAATCGATCAAATTACCAGCTTCATCCGTAACACTCAACCCGCGTTTCAATTTATGATAGTACTCAATCTTGATCCCGTCGTCATTGCATTTATCCGCAAGCAATTTTCGTTCTCGCGGTTTTTCCCGGACAATAAATCCACTTGTTGGAATCTTGTGTTTTAAAGGAAAGCACGACACCGTTACCTTTGCGTCTTCAAATAAAACCTCGGCAGTTCCAGAAGGAATTTCCGTAAAATGTAACTCGAATGCCAGTTTGCCTTTCGCGTATTCGATTTGCAGCAAGATAATTTCCTTCAATCCCGCTGGCCCGTAGATATGAATCGGCTTCACTCTGCCCATTAAATGCATCGTACTCAAAAGTCCGACCAATCCGAAGAAATGATCGCCATGAAGATGCGAGATAAAAACGTGATCGATCCGCTGAAAATTAATTCCAAATTTGCGCATTTGCATTTGTGTTCCTTCGGCACAGTCGATTAAAAAATGTCGACTTCGGCATTGAATGTATTGTCCAGAAGGATTTCTTCGAGAAGTTGGAATCGCAGCGCCACTACCTAATATGGTAACGGAAAAATCCACTATGCGATGAGCGCCATCGCCTCTTCACGCGTTCCTGCGAGGAGAAGGACTTTGTCTAATTGCGCAATTTGAATGAGTTTCATGACGTTTCCTTGCAATCCACAGAGCACAAACTTACCATTGGTATCCTTGCACAAGCGGTTGGCAACG
>JBNKGN010000084.1:0-10979 GCA_050289845.1 Crocinitomicaceae bacterium
GAAATTGTGGGGACACGTGCGCGTGCGTGATCGTGAGTACAAATTAACCACCGATTCGCTTAATTACGATGCAGCGCTTTCTCAAGCTTCCTATACCAACGGCGGACGCGTGGAAGGATCCAAAACGCGGGAAGTTCTCACCAGTAAAATCGGTTATTTCCATCCGGATTCAAAGAATTTTTTCTTCAGTAAAAACGTGATTTACGATGGGCCCGATCTACAAATGACCACAGATACTTTGCGGTATTTGTACAGCAAACAAACGGCCTATTTTTACGGTCCAACCGACATTCAGACAAAAGGAACTGACATGTATTGTGAATCGGGTTGGTACAATTCCGAAACAGAGGAAGGTAGCTTGCAACAAAATGCCTGGATTTCCAAAGACTCCACATACATTTCTGGGGATACGCTGCAGTATTTACCCAAAAAGGGGACTTCGATCGGTCGTGGGAACGTTTACTACATCGACTCGACGGAAAACCTGGAATTCCGAGGAAATTACGCCCTTGCTTCGGATAGTTTACATTATACCTTGCTCACAGGAAATGCAATTGCCACTAAAATGATGCAAGATGACACGCTGCACATTCATGCCGACACACTTTACAATTACAGTCTGGATTCAGTCAACATTCTGAAAGCCTATTACAATGCTGTACTGTATTCGTCCAATTTTCAATCACGGGCAGACAGTATTGTGTACGACAAAATTGCAGAAAAAGTAGAACTCCATCGGAATCCCATTGTTTGGTCGAAAGACACAGAACTAAAAGGCACGTTCATCGATATGCACGTTACAGACAGCACAATTCATCGGGTAAACATCTACGACAATGCGACAATCTTAATGGAAGTGGAACCCGAAATGTATTACAATCAAATCGCGGGAAAAAATATCCGTGCCGATTTCAAAGACAACGAACTACATCAGGCCTATGTTTTCGGAAATGCGATGACAATCTCGTATCCAGAAGACGAAGAAGCCACCGACACTTCAGTTGTTCGCAAGCGCATGGGGATGAACCGCTTGTATTCGAGTGATTTGCGGGTCGATATAGATAGCAACGAAATTGTTGGTATTACATACATCAAACAGCCTGACGGTGTCTTTTATCCTATGGGGAAAATCGTAAAAGACGAGCAATTTGTTCCAGGGTTTGTATGGAAGGCTGCACTTCGCCCCAGAAGTAAGGAGGATTTGTTGGAAGAACCGTTTGAAGAAGTTCCGTTGCAAAAAGAAATCGGTGCCATTTCAAACGAATAACACCGATCCCCATTATTTGCGCAAAATTTCAAATGAAAATTCGCTAAAAACCTGACTTACTCCACAATCAATCGCGTGCTGTAAAGTCCGTCTTCTGAAGAAATTCGCACCGTATAAACGCCTGAAGCGAAAGATTCCGTTGTGAAATCGTAGGTCGTTCTCCCCGCTTCCACCTCTAAAAGAGTCTCGCTGAAAACAACTTGTCCTGTGGTATTAAAAACCTCAATTGTCACGTCTTGCTTTTGCACCGATTGAATGGCGATTGTTGCATTGGAACTTGCTGGATTCGGATATACTTGCGCAGATGCAATTGAATTGTCAAGTTCGTTCAATCCCACTTGTCCTGGTACCGCGTATGCTGCTTGATAGACCTCACGGTTCAACAAAGTTTGCACCCAAACAGCCACACCCAAATCAGAGAATTCTTCTACGGAATGTTCTACGGCATCGTCTACGGGATCGGTTCCATCTTGCGGCAAGACATAATTCCCATTAAAAGTATACGATCCTTCGTAATGATACACATCCCCCGCCATCATTGGAGGCATTACTTTCCCACCAAACCCTTCGAAAAACTTTTTGAAGACATGAAAGAACTCCGTTTCACCGTTGGATTTTACATTATTGAACGTTTCGTACTCGAAAATCCCCATGTACAAGCGCATTCCTGGCGAAGTATTTACCAACATTTCCACATCTACGGCAATTTCTACTGTTTGTGTCGCAACATTCACCTGATAGGTAGCAGTGATATTTGCTTTTGGCGCAACGGCGTATACCGTTTCCAAATCATTTTGCGTCAGTGTAGCAGGATTTAGCGAAGTCGTACCATCCAAATACGTTGCAGGCACTCCTGCGACAGAATACACTCCCTTACGCTCATCGCCTTCCAAAGTAAAATACGGATCACCCGTTCCTGGCCAATCGACTTGATATTTCAAGGAAACTTGACGACCATCATTTTGACCGTTTGCCAAAACAGACTCCAATTGAGCATTTCCGGGATTGCATGGAGGGCACGTCGAAGAGGTAAATGTTTCAATCAAAGAAACGCGTGTATCTTGTGCAAAAGCGTTCACAGATAACAGTGACGCTGCAAGTATTAAATAAGTATTTTTCATAGCCAAAATTAATTCTATGTACCAAAGTACGTTACGTTCTTCAAAAATCCTTGATTTTCTTTTCTCTTTTTGAAAGTTACTTGTATTCCTGCGTTCAGAAATGTTGAATCATTTCTTTTTTTTAAATACCTGCCAACCCTAATGAGTTTATTTGTGTCTTTACTGCATACAACGTCTATATGTCAATTCGAATTCCAGATCCTTGTTCCGAAGATTGGTCTAAAATGACCCCTACAGAAAAAGGTGCCTTCTGCAATAAATGTGCTAAAGAGGTAATCGATTTCAGAGTAAAAACACCTTCGGAAATCAAATCCATTCTGCAGCAAGAATTCCAGGCTGGAGCAAGTGTATGTGGGCGCATTCGTCAGTCGCAATTGGACACGTTAAACGATTCTGGTTTCAATTGGCAAAGTGAAAAACAACACTTTCAGACAATTTGGATGCTTTCGATTGTCGCGGTTTTCGGTCTCACGCTTTTTAGTTGTCAAAACACACTTTCAAAGGAAGTCGTAGCGAAAATGAATGCAGATGCGCAGGAAATTCTGGCACAAAACGAAAGTGACACTCTTGCAGGGGATGCTGAAATTGAAAACAAAGACAAGTTGGAAACGGAGAATGAAGATCCATTGAATGCTATTGGCTCGAAATTTCCCTGGGAAATCGATATTGAGATGCAGGGGCAAATGCCTTTCTTCGAAGACATGCGAGGTGAAATCACCACGCTAATTTTGATTGGTGATTGGATGACAGAAGTCAATGGAATGTTTACACCTCCAACAACAACTCATGAACAAGCAGTTCGAGAAGCTTTTCTTCAAGACGGATTCTTTCAACCTCAAGAAAAACCATCCACTCCAACTCAAAAAAGGGTAGCTCCTCGCCCCACACGAGAAGTCCTAACAACTCGAAACAACCTTATTTATAACGAAGATCTCGATGATTTCATTGGATATATTGCGCCTGTACCTATCTCGGAGAAAAGTCGCATCATCATAGAAGTTTTCCGATCCATACGTTTGAATTTGACCTTACAAAACGCGGATACCAACGAACTATTAGGATCACGTAACTTCGATTTTGAAAAAGCCAATTATGCTTTCAACCCGAAATTTATGGCGTTAGCTCCAGGAAATTATTGCATCAATTTTGAAAGCGAAAACACCCGACAATCCATTCAGTTTTCGATAGCAACAAACTAGAAAACGACAGATTACTCCTTCGTACTCTTACGCACAACCCGCTGCACTCCTTCCACTTGCTCAAACTTCTGCATCAATTGCTTCAAGTGTTCCGTATCGTACACCATAACGGTGATATTCCCTTCAAAAATACCATCTTCCGTCTCAAACGAAATCGATTTCATGTTTACGTTATGCTGATTTGAAATGATTTCTGTGATGCGATTCACAATTCCCATGCGGTCGATTCCATGAACCGTAATAGAGGCAATATTTTCCTTCAGCACCGTGCTTTCCCAACGCGCTTTAATACAACGGTACGCCATTTTCGACATTAGGTGTTCCGCATTTGGACAGCTGTAACGGTGAATTTTAATTCCTTCGTTGATCGTGATAAAACCGAAGACATCATCCCCTGGAATCGGATTACAACAGGAAGCCATTTTGTACTCAATATCTTTAAAATCCTCCCCGATAATAATCGTATCCGATTTGTCGATTTGCGTGGGTTTGATCCCTGGATCGCTTTTCTTGCGGGTAGAAACTTTCTTTTCTAGTTGCAAGAATCCTGCTTTATTCTCCAATTCACGTACGCGCGTCAAGTCTATTTTTCCCTTCGCGATTTGGAAATACAATTCAGTCGCACCTGGAAGTTTGAAGAATTTTTCAAGTACGGTAATATTCTCGGACGCAAATTGCACATTGTATTGCTTGAATTTACGCTCTAGAATTTCGCGTCCGTCCAGCGCAATGCGTTTGCGTTCTTCATTCAGCGACGATTTGATTTTTTGACGTGCACGAGCCGTTCCAACAAAACGCAACCATTCCTCGTTGGGCTTTTGTTTCGACGAAGTAATAATCTCCACTTGATCACCACTTTGCAACTGATAACTTAAAGGAACAAGTCGGTTATTCACCTTTGCTCCGATACATTTATCGCCAATATCCGTGTGGATATCGTAAGCAAAATCGAGGATCGTAGAACCTGTCGGCAACACCCGTAAATCTCCTTTCGGTGTAAAGATGTAAATTTCTTCGGCGAACAAATTCAGTTTGAATTCATCGATAAAATCCATTGCGTTTACATCTGGATTCTCCAATAAATCACGGATCTCGGCTATCCAACGATCAAATTTGCTTTCGTCTGTTTTTGATTCCTTGTAACGATAATGTGCAGCCAATCCTTTCTCGGCTACCTCATCCATTCGTTCGCTGCGAATCTGTACTTCCACCCATTTCCCCGTTGGCGACATCACGGTTGTATGCAAGGATTCGTATCCGTTAGCACGTGGCGTCGAAATCCAATCACGCAAACGATCCGGACTTGGTTGATAAAAGTCGGTTACGATACTATACACACGCCAACAATCAGGTTTTTCCAATTCTTGCGGCGTATCCAAGATAATTCGAATGGCAAAAACGTCGTATACTTCTTCAAAAGGAATCCCTTTCGAGCGCATTTTACGCCAAATAGACGATATCGACTTGGTGCGGACTTTAATTTTATAGACATAGCCCTCGCGTGTTAATTCGTCGCGAATCGGTGCTGTAAATCTTCGAATAAAACGATTCCGAACGTCTTGCGTCGACTTGAGTTTCGTTTCAATTTCTTGATAGACCTCAGGTTCCGTGTGGCGCATGGCCAAATCTTCCAACTCACTCTTGATCGAGTACAAGCCCAAACGATGCGCGAGTGGCGCGTATAAAAACGTAGTTTCCGACGCAATCTTCACTCGTTTGTCCTGACGCATCGAAGACAAGGTTCGCATGTTGTGCAGTCGGTCCGCCAATTTGATCAAAACTACGCGAATATCGTCGGAAATTGTGAGCACCATTTTACGGAAATTTTCCGCCTGAACCGAGGCATTCTCATCAAAAACCTCAGGAATTTTGGTCAATCCGTCAATAATAATGCGCACTTTCACTCCGAAAAGATCTTCGACATCCTCGAGCGTGATATGTGTGTCCTCTACCGTATCGTGCAACAAGGCACAAACCACCGCAGTCGCGCCCAATCCCATTTCATCGACGCAAATTCGCGCAACGGCAATAGGATGAAAAATGTAGGGTTCTCCCGACTTACGTCGCATATCCTTATGTGCATCTACGGCAACATCAAAGGCTTTTCGAATAATACGGGTATCTTCTTTACTTCGGTTTTTCAATGCACGAAGCAAGCCACGGAAGGCATTCAGAATTTCCTGCCGTTCCCTTTCCAGATCAATATGCAGTGCTTCTTCCTCTTGCATTTATTTCGCAGGTAAAATTTTCGCTGACACTTCACCAAATCCAACGCGGACCCCATTTTTTTCGCTGTAACCGCGAATAATTACGGTATCGTTGTCTTGAATAAACTTGCGCTCAGAACCATCAGGCATTGCAACAGGCTTTGTTCCTTGCCACGAAATCTCTAGCATCGAACCATATTCTCCCTCATTCGGTCCAGAAATTGTTCCTGAAGCCATCATGTCTCCAGCATTTATATTACAACCGTTGATCGTATGATGCGCCAATTGCTGATTCATGTTCCAATACATGTATTTGTAATTGGAATTGCTCACCACTTTCTCCTCGCTATTTTCAGGTTGAATGGCTACTTGAAGGTTGATATCTACATGTTTGTCGCCTTGATATTCCAAATACGGCAATACTTTTGGATCTTGCACAGGTCCTGCCAATCGGAATGGTTCCAACGCATCTAAAGTGACAATCCAAGGTGATACATGAGAGGCGAAATTCTTTGCCAGGAAAGGTCCTAACGGAACGTATTCCCATTTTTGTATGTCACGTGCCGACCAGTCATTGAACAAACACATTCCGAAAATATAATCATCGGCTTCTTCCGTAGAAATCGAATCGCCCAACGGTTTCCCTTGGTACGTGATAAAAGCCATTTCCAATTCGAAATCGAACAATTTACATGGTCCGAAAACGGGCACTTCCGAGTCGTTTGGTTTTTGCTGTCCTTTTGGACGGTGCACTGGTGTTCCTGAAATCACAATCGAAGAAGCACGTCCGTGGTATCCCACGGGAATATGTTTCCAATTGGGCATGAGGGCATTTGCTGGATCACGGAACATACATCCCACGTTGTAGGCGTGTTGTTCGCTCGAATAAAAATCGGTGTAATCACCAACGCGCACGGGCATTACCATTTCTACTTCCGAAACTGGAATTAAGATTTGTTGCACGTGATGGTCATTTTTTGATAAATCGGAGTTTCCGGCGCTGAATAATTTCGACAAGCGATTGCGCAAAGCACGCGTTCCTTGCTTCCCTTTCTCCATCATTGGATTCAACACATTTGTATCGAAATCACTTTTCCCAAAAGGCAAATTTTCAAGATACCCCAAAACGAACAACGCGTTCAAATCGATCGCAAAATCACCGATGCGAGAAGCAACGTGCGTACCTTCCGACGTTTTAATCACACCGAAGGGTAAATTTTGAATTGGAAAATCAGAACTTGAGGGTACTTCTACCCATGAAGTCAACGTTGGATCGTTTGCTGCAATACTCATAGTTTCGTTTTGGATTCTAGGTATGAAATCGAACACAGTGTTCAACTTCTATATTTTTGGTTATTAATTGTCAATTCACTTAAAATTACACATTAAAGCGGAAGTGCATCAAGTCACCGTCGGAAACCACGTATTCTTTTCCTTCCACGCGGAATTTTCCTGCTTCTTTAACGGCAGCTTCGCTCCCAAACTTCACAAAATCTTCGTATGCCATAACTTCGGCGCGGATAAATCCTTTTTCGAAGTCCGTGTGGATCACACCTGCTGCTTGTGGAGCTGTCATCCCTTTGTGGATCGTCCAGGCGCGAACTTCTTTCACTCCTGCAGTAAAATAGGTGTCCAGATTCAATAATTTGTAAGCAGAAACAATCAGACGATTCACTCCTGGCTCACTTAAACCGAGTTCATCGAGGAACATTTTTCGTTCTTCGTAGGTTTCCAACTCCATGATATCTGATTCGATTGCGGCACCGATCACCAATACTTCGGCATCTTCATCCTTTACCGCTTCTTTCACCGCATCGACATACGCATTTCCTGTTTTTACAGATGCTTCATCCACATTGCAAAGATACATCACAGGTTTTGCCGTAATCAAATGGAACGTACTTGCAATTGCTTGCTCTTTTTCGTCCATTTCCATTGTGCGCACTGATTTTCCTGCTTCCAAAGTCTGCTGAATCTTCAAGGCCAATTCGTTTTCCTTCAACGAATCCTTGTCTCCAGATTTAATCACACGTGCCAAAGAACTCAACCGTTTTTCAATTGTTTCCAGGTCTTTCAGTTGCAATTCGGTATCGATAATTTCTTTGTCGCGAACTGGATCTACGGAGCCATCAACGTGGATAATATTTCCATCGTCAAAACAGCGTAATACGTGAATAATCGCATCGGTCTCACGAATATTTGCAAGAAATTGATTTCCCAACCCCTCTCCTTTCGAAGCACCTTTCACCAATCCCGCAATATCCACAATCTCCATAGTTGTAGGCACAACGCGCTCAGGAGAAACCAAGGCTTCTAGCTTTTCCAAACGCTCGTCTGGCACTGAAATCGTTCCAATATTTGGTTCGATGGTGCAAAAAGGATAATTCGCCGATTGCGCCTTTGCATTCGACAAGCAATTGAATAAGGTTGATTTACCTACGTTCGGAAGACCAACGATTCCACATTTTAAAGACATGTACTTTGAATTTTTAGCAAAGATAATTGAAAGATAGAAAGTCGCGCTGTTCAGAAGGCACGGAAAATTAAAAATGCGTGTTTCTATGGTAAAATCACCGATTTTGGATAATTTCGGGCTTGCAAATAAACGGTGTCCCATGAAAGTAGAAATGCAAGAAATTATTGAAGCTGAAATCGCCGCAATTCGGAACATTCCTTTGGATGGTGCCATTGAAAAAACGGTTGATTTAATCGTTGAGTACGTGCATCGTCGCGGTGGCAAGGTTGTGATCAGCGGTATGGGAAAAGCCGGACAAATCGGTGTTAACATCGCAACGACGCTTTCTTCCACCGGAACCCCAGCTATTTTCTTGCATCCAAGCGAGGCGCAACATGGCGATTTGGGTATGCTCCAGAAAAACGATCTTTTGTTTGTTATTTCAAACTCTGGAAAAACATCGGAGATTTTGGATTTGATTCAGTTGTCCCGTCGTTTGTACGCAGATATTCCGATTGTTGGACTTACAGGAAATTCCGAGGGGCAATTAAACGACGATTGCGACGTAACCATATATACAGGCGGACCGAAAGAAGTGTGTCCATTGGGCTTGACACCAACGACTTCCACTACCGTTATGACCGTTGTCGGTGATTTGCTGGTGGTATTGATTATGAAAGCCATTGATTTCACAAAAGAAGCGTATGCCAAACGCCATCACAGTGGATACCTGGGCCAAAAAGCAAAAAATGAAATATCCTGAAAAATTAACGTTGATCGCTGGACCTTGCGCCATCGAAGACGACGAAATGCCGTTCATTATTGGACGCGAAGTGAAAGCCATTTGTGATCGATTGGGGATCGACTATATCTTTAAAGGAAGTTACCGCAAAGCCAACCGATCGCGTTTGGATTCGTTTACGGGAATTGGTGACGAAACGG
Organism: Crocinitomicaceae bacterium; assembly: GCA_050289845.1. Taxonomy (GTDB): domain Bacteria; phylum Bacteroidota; class Bacteroidia; order Flavobacteriales_D; family Crocinitomicaceae; genus UBA4466. The sequence goes on from JBNKGN010000084.1 coordinate 9,192, forward strand.
CTTTAAATATCCTCGCGAACGTGGGAAAAGAACTTGGCGTAGAAACGATCACCGACGTACACGAAAGTCACGAACCCGATTTTGTGGCAAAATATGTGGACAATCTACAAATCCCCGCTTTCTTATGCCGTCAAACAGAATTATTGTTGGCTGCAGGACAAACCGGCTGTGGGGTAAATATCAAAAAAGGACAATTTCTTTCACCAGAAGCGATGATTTTCCCTTTGGAGAAGGTGCTTTCTACAGGAAACAACAAAGTTTGGCTGTGTGAACGTGGAACCACCTTCGGATACTCCGATTTAATCGTCGATGCGACAGCTATTTCTCGGATGAAAGCCTTGAACGCACCCGTGATTATGGATTGCACACATGCCGTTCAAAAACCGAACAAAACCGAAGGAGTAACAGGAGGTGATCCTAATTTGATTGAAACCATTACCATTGCTGCTGTTGCGACAGGTGCAGACGGGTTATTTATGGAAGTTCATCCGAACCCAAGTTCCGCAAAAAGCGATCCTCATACGATGTTACAACTGGACAAATTGGAAGGAATTCTCACCAAATGCGTCGCACTGCATAAGACATTAAAGGCGTTCAATTAATCCGCTTGCCTCTATTTTGGTCTTGAAACACTATTTTTATGCTTTAAAAATTGAACGCATGCGCACGTCACTACTTTTCATTCTTTTCATTTCTGGACTCGCTTATTCGCAAACGGACTCCGCTTTTATTCGCAACGTGTATAACGAAGCGTTATCGGAAGGCAGAGCTTACGAAGATCTTAGAAGTCTATGCAAGGATGTTGGTGCTCGTTTGACGGGGTCGGCAGAAGCAGAAATGGCGGTCGCCTGGGGAAAAGCCAAAATGGAAAGCTACGGCTTTGACAAAGTTTATCTTCAGGAAATCAAGGTCCCACATTGGGAACGCGGGACGAAAGAAGCCGGATGGATTCGCGCTGAGAATGGTCAATTAGCAAAAGTTGATTTGCTCGCACTCGGTGGATCGATCGGCACGGATGGACTCCTCGAAGGAGAAGTCATTGAATTTACATCGATTGAAGCACTTCAAAACGCATCACGAAGTCAGGTAGAAGGGAAAATCGTCTTCCTCAATCAACCGATGGACGAACAGCGAATCAACACCTTTCGTGCCTATGGCGGATGTTACGCAATTCGAGGAATGGGAGCCATCGAAGCCAGTAAACTTGGAGCAAAAGCCGTAATTATTCGTTCTTTAGGGTTACCGATTGACGCGCATCCCCACACTGGATCTATGTATTACGTTGATAGTATTCCAAAGATTCCCGCGGCGGCGCTTTCTACGGCCAGTGCAGAGTTGCTATCAGAGTATTTAAAATCGAACTCGAAAGCCATCCAATTTGCAATGGAAATGGATTGCCGTGACTATCCTGACGTTACCTCCTACAATGTCATCGCAGAACTAACGGGTTCCGAGCATCCTGATGAAATCATCACTTTTGGCGGGCATTTGGATTCCTGGGATACGGGAGAAGGGGCACACGATGACGGTGCGGGAATTGCGCATTGTTTGGAAGCGTTGCGCATATTAAAATCCTTGCACTACCAACCCAAACATACCTTGCGACTTGTGTTCTTTATGAACGAAGAAAATGGCAATATGGGCGGACGTTCGTATGCCGAAATCGTGAAAGAAAAAGGCGAAAAGCACATTGCTGCGTTGGAAAGTGATCGCGGCGGATTTTCACCAAGAGGTTTTCAATGTGACGGTCCAGAAGAATACGTCGAATTATTAGAATCCCTCGCGCCC
>JBNKGN010000085.1:0-10956 GCA_050289845.1 Crocinitomicaceae bacterium
GGCGTTGTAATCTACCGCATTTACATGAGTGAAATCCAGCAATCCGTTGTCGAAGTTGATGTGCAACAATTCAGGGTGATCCGCCACTACACCATAGTTCAACTTGGTTGAGTCGTATTCTTGAATCAAATGATCGGAAAAACGCCATTCCCATGTAATCGCCGCGCTGTCCATTCCAATAGGTTGCAATTCTACCAGCGTACTTAACTTTGTGTCTCCTGTGAATAACGCTGGGTCGCCTCCGAAGTGAATCATTTCTCCAGACGTGAATAGTTCGGTTCCCACGCACAAAATATTTCCATTCGGCAGTGGTTCGATATCATGATGTTGGTTGAAGCCTAAGTCCGCCGTTGCAAATGACCAAACACGTTGGTTGTCCCAGTTATGAATGGTAATGGAATCTTTTCCTGCGCGAAGCAAATTACCGTTTTCTAACAAATAACACGTGAGTCCTGGTGTTTCTTCGAATGTCCATTGGTGTACTTTTTCCCCACAATTATCAATCAAATACACAAAATTATTCTCTTCGGGTGTAAAAAGTGTGTAGCCTTCAGATGCCGTGTAATCTGTTGCGCGTAAGCCTATATCTGGATTTTGCGAAAAGGAAAATAGGCTACAAAATAGTATTGGAAAAAGGAGCAGGGGCTGACTAAAAATTCTCATGGAAGTAAAATTACATCTTTTTACTTGGTTTCAAGTGTGTTTGTGAAGGTTCGGACTCCTAAGACTAAATAACAATTTTTCCTTTTTTTTTACCGACCAAAATCTCCGAAGACGCAGCAGACTTTGGAATGAATCCAGCGAATTCTTTTACGACAATATTGAGTAATAGTGCTGTAATTGCAAGGGAGAATGAAACTTTAACAAGCCTTAAAAGTAAAAATCCCACGTAAAACGCAGGATTTTCTTGAATTTTTTTTCGAAAAAGAAGCGACTACTGAATAATCACCGTGTCTACACTAATTCCGTAGGCGTTGAAATATCCGAGTGCACCATTGTCCCAATTTGTCGTTGGGTTTCCAGGTGCTGCAGAATTGGATCCGCCAGCAATCGACTGGAGTTCGTTGGTGTAATCAAAAACCGCGCGATCGACGGTGCGTAATTCCATATATACCGTGTCTCCAAGTTGATTGAAGTCACCCGCGAAAAGAGGACGGGTAATAAAATTTCCGTCGGTGAATGAATCATCTTGCGTGATAATTTCATCGAGGTTGTTGTAGATCACGCCGTTAGTACCTAAAACGATCTGATAAAAGTCTGTTTGCCCCGCTGGATCGGTGAAATTTATGAACGGTGCATAGCCTCCATCTGAACCAAAAAATCCATCAAAATACTCGTACGTAATTGGAGCGAGTTGCACAGGTGTTGGCATGGCGCATTGCGCTTTATAAAGCTGTCCGTCGAAATTCACAGACAACGTGTACGTTGTACCGTAGTTCGGAATGTAATTGGACAAGGCGTACATTCCATTTCCTACGGAAGGAATCATGGAGATAACACCGTTGGCATCAGCGATCATTACTACCGCGTTATCGATTGTCGCGGAAGGATCGGAATTGAAATAACTTGAGGTGAGACTTATTTTTACGCGCACTGTGCTATCTTCTCCCGTGTAAATTCCTTCAAGAATGATGTTTTGATTGCTTTCGTTCAAGTCGACATCAATCACTTTTTGACAAGAGGATGCAAGAACGATGAGACCAAGAATATATGCTAATTTCTTCATTTTACTTGAGGTTAAAGTTGTACGTAATTGCAGGAATTACTTTAAATAATGTTGTTTGAACAGCCTGAGTTTTTGTGGCATCATCAGGATCCTGTCGGAAGGTAATGGTGTAGGCGTTCTCTCTGTTATAGGCATTGTAAATAGAGAAATTCATATTGTGTTCAAATTTTTCTCTGTCTTTGAAATACCAGGTAACTCCCAAATCCATGCGGTGATAGTCCGGCATGCGATAACCATTGCGTTCTGTGTAATAAGGAACGACGGTACCACCAACTTCGTATTTACCCGAAGGGAAGGTGACAGCATCTCCAGTATAGTATACCCAACTTGCTGACAACGCAATGGCATCGTTCAGACGGTACATCAATACCACCGAGATATCATGGATTCGATCCTGACGAGCAGAGAATTCTTTTCCATTGTCGATATCGTCAAATGTTCGAAGGGAACGCGATAAGGTATAGCTGATCCAACCAGTGAAAGCTCCTTTCTTCTTTTGCACCTGTAATTCAAGACCGTACGCACGCCCTTTTCCATAGACCAATTCACCTTCTACAAGATCGTTCAATACCGTTTGCGCACCATTTCTGTAGTCGATTTGGTTCTGAAGATTTTTGTAATAAATTTCGGTAGAGATCAAATAGGTGTTCTTTTTCAAGTTGTGATAATAGCCCCCTGCAATTTGATCTGCGACTTGTGGTTTCACGTTGTTCGAACTTGGAACCCAAATGTCTGTCGGGCTGCTTGTCGTTGCGTTGGACAATTGGTGAATGTATTGTAAGTTGCGATTGTACGCCAATTTCACGGAGTTGTTTTCACTCAAGATATAACTCGCGGAAAAACGAGGTTCCAATCCATGATGGTATTTTATTGTTTCCCAGCTGTCGTATTTACGTTCGGCAATCATATTCCCATTCCCGTCAAAATCATAGGCCTTTCCTTCGCCCATCAAGTTGAATCCAGAGTAGCGAAGACCGTACATCAAATTCAAACGCGATCCGATTTTTTGCTCGTTTTGGACATAGGCTCCTACTTCTAACGCATAGCGCGAATCCAGAACAACCTCGTTGAAAGATTCATTACCACCTGTTAAAGCACCTGGACGGAAGGTATGGTGAATTCCATTGAATCCAAATTTCAAGGTGTTGTTGCTATTGATATAATAGGTGAAGTCTTGTTTCACGTTGTAATCGCGTATTGAAGAGATAATACCGAAGCCATCTTCCCCTGAACCAATATTAAACTCGTAATCAAAATCACTATAAATAATAGAAGTGTTCGAGAATAGTTTGCTGTTGATTAAGTGGTTCCAACGCAGCGTACCTGTTGCATTTCCCCAGTTGAATCCAAAGACATCTCCAAATGAAAATTTGTCACGACCAAAATAACCCGACAAGAAAATTCGGTCTTTTTCACCGATGCGATAGTTCGCTTTTGCGTTGAGGTCGTAGAAAAACAATTGCGTGTTTCTTTGGTCTTCGTTTTTTGAGAATTTCAGGAAAATATCCGCATAACTGCGTCTTCCCGAGATAATGAAGGATCCTTTGTCTTTCACAATCGGTGCCTCCAAAGTCAAACGCGATGAAATCAATCCAATCCCTCCTGAAGCGCCAAACTTTTTGTTGTTTCCGTCACGCATTTTAACGTCCATTACGGAAGAGGCGCGACCGCCGTATTCTGCGGGGATTCCAGATTTGTAAAGAGCAACATCTTTGATGGCGTCTGAGTTGAACACCGAAAAGAATCCCAGTAAGTGAGAGGCATTGTACACAGGAGCTTCGTCCAGTAGGATCAAGTTTTGATCGGCACCACCACCGCGTACGTAAAACCCCGCGTTTCCTTCTCCAGCACCTTTAACACCAGGCGTCAACTGCAGCGTTTTCATGATGTCTTTCTCTCCGAACAAAACAGGAATTGTTTCGATGTCTTTTGGGTCAAATTTCGTAACGTTCATTCCCGAAGAAGTAATGTTTTCGTTTTCTTTTTCGGCAGTAACGATAACAGGACCGATGTCTTGAACATCCTGTGGAATGTCCAATTGAATGTTTACCGTAAGATCTTCCGTTAGTGAGATCGTTTTTTCCTTCGTTTCAAATCCAGATGCTCGGAAAACGAGAGTGTAGGTGCCAGCTTCGAGCGTCAAGGAATAAAATCCGTAGGCATTCGTAACGGCGCCGACATTGGAGAGTTCTTTTACGCGCACAGAAGCTCCATAGAGATCTTCACCGTTGGTTGAGTCTTTAATCGAACCACTTACGGTAAAATTTTGAGAAAATGCGGTCCATCCTAAACAAGTGATCGCAATAAGAAGAATTAATTTCATGTTTGTGTAAAAGTATTTGAGACAAACATATTCCAATCAGATAATAATCGAGATCAGAAATATATGAGTGGCAAAGTTAAAGGATAAACAGTCTTTTTGTTTAAGAAATGATTAAAAAATGTTAACAAAATAGTTCCCGTACTCGGGTTTATCGTCTAAGACGATCCTGTGACTAATAAGTTACAGGGGAACGAAATTTTATTTAATAATCGTTAGATTCTATCCGCAGCGACATGATATGTTGGGTCTTCCATCACGTTTACTTCGACAATCCTATCGGCATTTTTCAGTAATTTTTGACAGTCGGGACTTAAATGGCGTAAGTGAATTTTCTTCCCTGCTTTTTGGTATTTGTCTGTTAAAACGTTCAAGGCTTCAATAGCGGACATATCCACAATCTTACTTTCCGAAAAGTCGATAATCACGTCGTCAGGATCGTTTTTAATGTCGAATTTATCGTTGAAGACAGATACGGAGCCAAAGAATAGTGGGCCGTAAATCTCGTAGTGTTTTGATCCATTTTCGTCAATGTACTTACGCGCACGGATTCTTAGCGCATTTTCCCATGCGAAGGCGAGTGCCGAAATAATCACTCCAACCAAAACGGCCAAAGCCAGGTTGTGCAAGAAGACCGTAACCAATGTCACTACAACCATAACAATTACATCGGTTAATGGCATTTTTCCAAAGACCTTCAAACTGGCCCATTCAAAAGTCCCAATAGAAACCATCACCATAACGCCTGTTAAAGCCGCCATTGGCAATTGCTCAATTATTGGAGCGCCCCAAAGAATAAAGGAGAGCAATCCCAAAGAGGCAATAATTCCCGACAAACGTGCGCGTGCACCAGAGGAAATGTTGATCAAACTTTGACCGATCATCGCGCATCCCCCCATTCCGAGGAAGAATCCCGATGTAATATTGGCCGTTCCTTGTGCCACACATTCTTTGTTGCTTTGTCCTCGTGTTTGTGTGATTTCATCAATTAAATTCAATGTCAACAAACTTTCGATCAATCCAACCCCTGCAACGATTAAGGCGTAGGGAAAAATTAAGAGGAAAGTATCCCAGGTAAAGGGAATATTAGGGACTTGTGGAATAGGGAATCCTCCTTTGATTGAGGCAATATCACCAACAGTTTTGGTATCAATCCCGAATCCAATCACCAGTGCCGAAACGATGATAATTGCTGCAAGCGATGAGGGAACATAGCGGGTTAATTTAGGTAATCCCCAGATGATTAACATCGAAAGTAATACCAATCCAATCATCAACAACATCTGATCCCGTTCAAGCCATGTTTTTACTTCTCCTTTACGTTCGATAGTGTAAATTATGCCGTCGTCGTAATTGTATTTGATCGTTTTTTTCTCGATATCGTATACGTGATCCCCTTGAATCCACAATTTTGCTTCGCCTGTTTCTATGTTGAATAAAGTATCGTTGATGAGGTTGTACGTCAGTGTATTGGTTTCGTTAGAGGTGACATAACTGTCTTTCACGTAGAAGGCTTTGTCCATAGAAACCGTTTCGATTAAGTGGTTGCCATACGCATCTTCTGAAGTGTCCTTGAATGAGTCCATTTGCGCCATGAAAATGACGATTGCCAAACCGTTCACAAAACCGAACATTACGGGATGTGGCACCAATCGGATGAATTTTCCCAATTTTAGCAATCCCACCAAAATTTGAATCAATCCTGCCAGAATTACTGTCGCAAAAATGTATTGGGTAATTTCGTCGACGCTGATTTCTGGATTGGTTTTGCGGATAATCGCAATCATCCCAACGTAAATAACGGCTACAGCACCTGTGGCTCCTGAAATCATTCCTGGACGTCCTCCCAACACTGAAGTAACCAGTCCAATTGAAAATGCTGCGTACAATCCTGTCAAAGGCGATAAACCAGCCAAAAGAGCAAAGGCAATTGCTTCTGGAACCAGTGCCAAAGCAACCGTTAATCCAGATAATACTTCGTTTTTATAATTGACCTTTTGCTTGAGATCGAACAAGTTAAATAGCTTTTTCATCGAAATGGACCTTCGTTTGAGGGCGCAAAGCTACTATATTCAAATGGTAACTAAAAATGCAGTGAGGAAAGAAGCACTTAACCTTCTTTATGATAGGGCGGAAAGGTGGTAGGGATTTTACTACAGCGATCGTGAAGGACGATGCTTCCGGTAACGCCCACATTGAGCGAATTGTTCCCTGGAAGTTTGATCAGCATGTGACATTTCTCCAAAACAAATTCAGGCAAGCCCGTGTCTTCCGCTCCCAAAAGGTAAATGGCGCGTTTTGGATGTTCAAATTCGTGGAGCATTTCGGCGCGATCATCCAATTCGACTCCGATTAACCGACAGTCATACGGAATGTTTTTAAGGAACTCATCAAAATCTTCGTAGTTAAATAGAGGAATGCGCGACCAGGTTTTCATGACGTCAGAAGACTGTTTTTTGTATTTCCCATCAATTGTGAAAATGTAGGCTGCTCCTAAGATATAGGCAGATCGCCATAAGGTGCCAACGTTGTGATGTGTTTTCCCTCTGAATACACCAATGGCGCAATAACCGTTCGAATTGTACGTGATCATTCGGCAAATGTAAGAAAAAGCGTGTTTCGACTTGACTGTGGAGTTTGAGGTTCTTCTGTTTTTGTGATATAAAAGCAAAAGAACGGTTGTTTCATGGTGGATTGATAGCGGAATAGTATATTTCGCGTTTAATTTAATGATAATGTCAATTTTAGATACGTTACGAAAGAGTGTGAGTGGAGCAAGCAGAGCGCTGAAACAACCCGTCAGTGGAAGAATGCAATTTGTAACCTTGTCCGTCTTTCTATACGGAGTATTGGGTGTCGTGCTATTTGCACTGTTTTTTTTCATCTATTTTAGCCTAACCCTCCAAGAAAATCAGTCGGTGTTGGATTTGTTCGTAGATCCCCAATTGTTCTACTTTACCTATTACTATTCGTTTGCTTCTCAAATTTTTGTGTTGTTTTTGGTTCATGCAATATGGCAACAAGGCGGAGGTAATGCACAACGACTGAATTTTGGAAGGTCCATCAAGGAGTTTCCTATGAAAGGCTTTCTCGTATTCACAAGTAGCTTTATGATTGTGATGGCTATTAGCGTGTTTTTATCGGAGAATACGATTTTCGCTTTTGAAAATGTGATGAATGCCCAAAACCCTATGTCAGGTGCTCTTTCTATAAATGAAGATTGGCGGTTGCATCTTTTGGAAAGTGCTGGATTGCTTGTGGTGCGTTTTGCTCCGTCTATAGTCGTTGGTTATTATCTGGTTTCATTGAAAGAAGGAAATTGGAAAGTAGACTACCTTGTTAAATATTGGAAATCGATTGTTGGAATAGGGATTGTTTGGACGGCGGCAGCATTATTGTTCAATTATGTTTGGGAAATCATCAATTTCAGTCTGCTGAATTTTATCGGAATTCCTTTCACAGAGCCCTATATTCCAGTATTCTTAAGTTTAGTTGTATTCGTTTTTCTCTCTATACATTATTATAAAATTGTGGGATACCTTGTTTATTTTAGCATCTTTGATTGGGACGGAAATAAGGCAGCTGCTCCGATTGAAAATAGTGAAGACCTCGAACTTTTAGACCAATAGAAAACATGGAATTTATCAGTAAAGAACTCGATCAATACGTGTGTGATCATACAGCAGAAGAGCCGTCGTGGTTGTACGAATTAAATCGTGAAACGCATTTGAGCGTGCTTCGTCCAAGAATGTTGAGCGGGCATTATCAGGGGCGTGTGCTCAGCATGCTTTCAAAAATGATTCGCCCGAAAGATGTTTTGGAAATTGGCACGTATACAGGTTATTCAGCACTTTGTTTTGCGGAAGGATTGGCGGAAGGAGGCCATTTGGTAACCATCGATAAGAATGAAGAATTGGAAGAGTTTGCGTCATCATTTATTGAAAAATCCCCCTTCAAAGACCAAATTAAATGTGTGATTGGTGATGCGATGGAAATTATCCCAGGATTGAAACGCGAATTTGATCTTGTTTTTGTTGATGCGGATAAAGGAAACTACATCAATTATTATCAGATGGTTTTTGATAAAGTGCGCCCTGGAGGCTATATCATTTTCGACAATGTTCTGTGGTCAGGAAAAGTTTTAGAAACGCCTGCAGATAATGATGTAGATACCAAAGTACTCATTGAATTGAACGATCTCGTTCACAAAGATTCCCGAGTGGAAGAGGTACTATTTCCGATTCGTGATGGATTGTTGATTGCACGAAAAAAATAATTACTTCGGCATTCCAATCAAATAGGTTCCACGCTTTTTGCCTTTCGCGTCTGTTGCACGGCCTTTCTTCCAAACGTAGGATTCGTCGGGAAATTCAGACAAGATTTCATCGATATCGTTAAAGGTATACATGCGCGGCAAAGAGGCCTGACCGTCCCATGCGTAACAAATAGGGATGATGGGAATCACATAGGTAAAAATCAGTTGCTGCCATGTCATGGGGCGTGAAAAAGGCGTCATTACCAAACACATCAATGCCGTAATCGTCAATGAAATAGGGAGGAGTAACCACCAAATAATCAAGGGAATATTGTTTTCGGCAATTTCATAGATTAAAATCGGTTGTTTGCTTTCCTGAGCCGATCGAAGGATGGATTTCGCTTGTGGTAACGGCATGTGATGGAAACTATTCACCATTGTTTTTAGTCCTTTTGGTGCCTCGGAAATGTTTGTCGCATCGACAGGAGTACTCAAATAATTTAATCCGTCAACTTTGCTGTATTCTGTAATTGCTTGAGGATTGGGATGTTTGTCCGTGAGCGTAATTGTCACTGGTGTTCCGTTGGACCGTAATGTTTCATGAACCAAGGGCATGGGGCCTCCAGATCCGGATCCTAAATCGATGATATGATTTTCCCTTGTTTCTTTCAATGTTTCCTGAATCAATTTTCCAAGCACGGGCGGAATCCCCATCATTTTATGCAAGACCACGATAAGGTTGGTCATGCTGTTTCGGATGTGCGTTGGAAACCAGGAGAAATCTTCGAACTCAAATAACTGAACACGTTTCATTTAAATCAATTTAGCGCATTTGTACTTTCTTTTGTTTCCTCTGAGGTCATTTTTTCCTTTTTCAAACGTTCTTTGATACTCGCGTCAAGTAAAAATCCAAGTCCAATTGAAAGAATCACATAGGCAAGGAAATAATACATTCCAAAGAGAATTTGTGCATCCATTGTAACTCCGGGACTCATGTTTGAGAAGCTGAGATATGCAAGAAAGAGCGCAACAACAAAGACATCGGCCATACTCCATTTCGCGAGATGTGAGAGGAACTTTCTGAAAAGATAAGCCTTGTCGATGGGAATTAAAAGGAACAATAAGGTGAACAATAATTTAATCAGCGGTACGATCACACTAAAGGTTCCGATAGCAATAGCGACAGGTTTGTTTCCTGAATTCCAAAGCAGATGAATGACCTCCATAATCCCCTTGTTTTGATAGTAGAAGTAGGTCTTTCCAGGGAATACTTTGTCAATTCCAATTTGTCCATCCTTGTTGTCAATCAAATAGGTCTTCCCTTCAAGTACAATTTCCTGGTAGCCACTAACGAAATCTTCCAGATCATCCGTCCAACCTTCTGATTTTGGGATCAATTTTAAAACTTCTACGGCTTCATTCGCCATGCCAATATACTCGGCGACACCATCCAAAAACTCAACGGCTTCCTCATAATAAGGGATATCATCGGCTTCGACATAAAACTTGATGGTCAGATCTTCCTTAAATGCCGACATTTCCAAAATGGGATTCATCACACCTTGCCCCAACAAAGCCATAGCGATGAATGAAAATCCCAGCGTTAACCCAAAAAAGATGCGACGTTTCGCATAAAGAAGTAGTACGAACGCTAAAAATACAAGACAAGCATATACGAGGTAAATTCCATTGTTTTTTGCCTCCACCAAATGTACATCGGCATTGTACATAGTCGCGTCGAAAAGGGCTTTTTTCTCTTCCCATGTCTCTTTCGTAAAAATCCAATCGCGGGCAGAAAGCAGTCGGTCATTGAAATTAAGAATCTCAGCGACTTTTGATTTTTCCGTTCGGAATTCTTCAGAAGCGTTGTAGCTTTTGGAAATAAAATAAAACGCGGTACACGAAAAGAGTAGTGCGAGTATGAGGCCGGGAAGGGCAAACCATTTTTTCATGGAAGGTCAGTAATAATGTTTCCTAAAAATAGCAGAATTTAGTTCAAGTACGTGGTTATCTCACTTATAAGAGTCCAGCAATCATCAGAATTCCCATTGCAATTAAGAGAATGCCTACGGTGATTTGGATGCCTTTAATGGTTGTTTTTTGAACGAGTTTTTTGCCGATGAAGGTGCCGATAAAGGCAAATACAACGCCGACAATCAACAGATCTTTTCCTTCGGTGATGGCTAATTGAAATTTGGACCCGTCATTTGCCAGAAGTGCCGCCATTCCGAAATAGGTTAAGAGACGCGCAATATCTACCCCCAGAGAAACAGCATTGGAGGTCCCAATAAATTGCTCTTTTGTTAATCCCGCCTTCGCGAGAAATGTGGCACGAAATGCACCTTGATGACCAGAAACGCCTCCGAAAAAGCCACTTAGAATTCCTCCGTAAGGCAAATGTTCTTTTCGAATTTGGATGGCACTGAGTCGCGGCGAAAGATCAAAAATCGCGAAAAAGACCATCAGAATTCCAATCACCACCTTAACAACCGTGATTTCGAAAAGGTGTCCCTGAATCGTATAACTGTGAAGGGTTGGACTGTGCTCGATAAATGACAATAAGTAAGCGCCAATGGCCCCGAAAATCGTCGCTGGAATGCCAAATCGAAGTAGCGTGTCGCGATGAATATGTTTGGAGACCAAAGCGAATTTGAA
>JBNKGN010000086.1:0-10918 GCA_050289845.1 Crocinitomicaceae bacterium
AATCGCTGAATTTGGAATGTTCGTAAAAATGACGGAAAACCACTGTGAAGGAATGATTCCTATTCAGCAAATTCCAGGCGATCGCTTTTATTACGATGCCGATACCTTCTCTATTATTGGTTCGAAGACGAAGAAAGAATATACTATTGGTGACCCTGTTACGGTTCGTATTTATGAAGTATCTGTGCGTAAACGGCAGGTTGACCTGGAATTAATCTCGGACTAAACGATTGTGTCGCTTACTATTTGATCTTTCGATAAATATCAAAGTAATGAAACAGTTACGTATAAATTTTTGGAATTAAACCGTTTTAATTTTACTGTTCAAATCATCGCGGTAAGATCCTCCAATTGGAATGGACTTATCAATATTTTCCAACGTTAGATTTGGAAATTCGATTGTCGCGATTTTGTCAATGCGAACAATGTAAGAACGATGCACACGGACAAACTCCTCTTCACCCATTTTTGCTTCGATATCCTTCATGGTCGAATGAATCGTGTAACGCGTGTTCTGCGTATGAATGACCACATAATCTTTTAGCGCTTCAATGTAAAGAATTTCATCGTTACGTAACTTGACCAACTTACTATTGGACTTCACAAAGATAAAGTCATTTGAAGGCGTGTCCTTGTTTTCGACGATAGAGAATAACAAATCACGTTCCTTTACGACTTCAAGCTCCTTACCGTGTTTGTAAATAGCCATTTCGATCGTCGTATGAAGGTCTATTTCCTTAAACGGTTTTAGAATATATCCGTACGGTTGTGTGATTTTCGCTTTCGACAAAGTGGATTCGTCCGCATAAGCCGTTAAAAAGATCACAGGAATCGAGTAATTACTTTTAATCGCATCTGCTGCTTCAATTCCATTCATTTCGCCTTTCAGCATAATGTCCATCAAAACAATGTCTGGATTTTCAGAACCTGCCAATTCGATCGCTTTCTCTCCCGTTGCTGATGCACCAACAACATTGTACCCCAACTTTTTCAAGCTGTGTTGAATGTCTTTCGAAACGATTGATTCGTCTTCTACGACCAGTACATTAATTTTGGGCATGAGGGGTCTGGTTTTGTCTTTTCAAATTTACGCATTATTTCCTTATTTCGGATGGTGAATTGTCATTCAGGAACCAAAACTGAACGAACGTCGCTATACTTTATTCATTCATAGAAGTATTCTTCTCTCGTGAGAAAAATAATTTTCCCTGAATTGAATCACTTAATTGCTGCTCTTCCTTGCTTCAGGTTTGATGTTTTCAAAAGTAATTTTAAACACGGTACCATTTGAGTTGTCAACGTCTAATTTGGCGTCCAATTGTTCCGCAAGTGTTGCTACAAGCTGAAGACCTAAGGTATCGGATTGCATTTTTTCGAATTCACCTGGAAGTCCTACCCCGTTATCTCCTATTTCCAACGTAACTTTTTTACCTTCTTGCGACAATCGAATCGATATGATTCCTTCAGCGCCTTCTTCCTTCCACGCATATTTCAGTGCATTCGAAATCAATTCATTTGTAAGCAATCCACATGGAATCGCCTGATCTAAAATGAGATCCACCTCCTCCATTTCGGCGTCTAGAGTAATGCGTTTGTTCACGCTGTAGGATGCAATCAAATTACCCGTAAGGTTTTTGAGATAATTATCGAATTTAATACTCGAAAAATCTTCCGTTCGATACAAGTTTTCGTGGATGATGGCCATTGATCGAATACGGTTTCTACTTTCTTGTAAAATCCCCAATGTATTTTCATCCGAAACAAAAGAGCTCTGTAGATTCAAAATACTCGAGATCACCTGCAGGTTGTTTTTAACCCGGTGATGGATTTCCTTCAGTAAAACTTCTTTTTCTTTCAGAGATTCTTCAATCTCCATACTCGATTTTTTCTTTTCGCTAATATCGTGTGCCACCATTGAAATTTCGACCACTTCACCTTCCGTATCAAAAATGGGATTCACAAATAATTCGAGCCAATATTGTTTTTCTTCATGGGTCAAACGGACTTCATATTGACGAGAGGCACCATGCCGTACTTTATTAAAAACGACACGAAGCAAACGAATGCGACGTTGCGAAACAAATGGTTCCAAGGATCCTAAGAAATCCCCATCCTTTTTGATCACCAAACCAAATACATTGTTAAAATAGTTGTGGCAATGCGAATTAAAAGAGGCGATTTTACCGTCCAGTTTTACGGTCAACAACAAGGTGTTGGAAGAACTCTCAAAAATCGCACGTGTCCGAAGGAATTGCTCTTGCAATCGTGTTTCTGCTTTAATTCGCTCTTCGATTTCTGCAGCCAATCTAATATTGGTTTCTTCTGCCAACTCTGCTCGCAACTGCTCTTTCGCCAACTTGTTTTGTTCCGTAATATCGTGAATAACACATTGATAAAAGAGTTTGTTTCCAATCATTACTTCGATGAGCGATACTTCTGATTCCACAACGCCGTCAGCGCCTTCAAACAACCAATTAAAGCGAATACTTCGAGAAGCGGAAAGTCGTGCCTTTTCTCGTTGGTACTTCTTCTCGAGATTGATATCCATATCAAACGAAAGATCGAACAAATTTTTCGTCAATAATTCGCTGTTTGTTTTTCCAAAAAGCTCTTCCATGCGGCGGTTTGCATCTACAATTCGATCTCCGTCCAAAAGCGCGATGGCATCGTTCGATTCTTCATAAATCAAACGGTATTTTTCCTCACTTTCCTTGAGAGCTTGCGTAGCTTTTTCAATACTGGTTAAGTCGATAACAGACCCTTCAATATAACCTGTTTGCTCGTCGATATACCAGCTGAATACAAAGGTTTTTTTATTTCCAGAATTGAGTCGATATTGCGTTTGGTAACTCTGTGCTTTTTTAGAAGATCGTAAGGACTCCATGATCAAATGCCACTCGCCAAAATCTTCCGATTTAAACAAACGATCTCCTTTCGCAATGGAGTTCTCAAACATTCCAAAAAAGGAATCATTTCCTTCGATAATTTTCGTTTGATTGTTTAAGGTAAAAACCCCCGCTTTATTTCTGAAATAGAGATTTCGATATCTTTTTTCCTTCAGTTGGAGTTCCTCACGCTTCAAAACTTCCTCGGTCACATTAGAAATAACCGCAAGTAAATGTGTCTCCTTTTTCACGGTGAGCGTCGTTACTTTTATTTCTACGTAGTTTCTCGAATTGAACCGCGCCAAACTCACTTGCTTTTTAAAATGTTGCCCGTGTTTGAGTAAATGCAATTCTGTTAATTCTTCGTCCGTAAAGAGTGTACTAACGGCTTTCTGAAGTTTTTCTTCTGAAATATTGAAAATTCGAGAAACTTCCTCGTTACTATCCATGATCGCCAATCCCTCTCGCTTAAACAAAATGTAACCAGAACCAGGATTGTTCATAATTCCCTTCAAATACCCAATGTAATCTTTAATAGACAAGAGCAAATTCATTCGAAGATACACGACGGTACAAACGGTCAATCCAACAATTAGAAAAAAGCCCACGGCCAAAAACGGTGGAATTTCACTGGCTTCCAATAGCGAATGGTCGGTTAAAAGGGTCAACAAAATGAATAGTTGATACAGGACCGCAGGATACAAACGTTGAATGGAAATACTTGAGATAATATAAAACAAAAAGAAGAAAACGAACTCACTAAAAATAAATCCATCTGCTCTCAGATCCATGTAAGCAAATATGGTAAGAATGAAAAATTCTAAAATAAACGCATACATCAAAAGATGTCGAATCGGTTTCAGTAGAAAGAAAATTCCGCTCAGAACAGGAAGAGAAATCATGTAGGTGATTCCGATGTACACATAAATAACGGGCGCACCTGATCGAAACATAATGTACGCGTACAATGGAGCGATAAAAAGTGCGGCAAATGCCTGACCTGAAGCTATTCGAATAAAATCATTTTCAGGATCGTAAAACAACCGAAACTGAGGGGAATTTTGTTTAAATTTTTCGAGTAACCTATGTATCATTGAATAGCAACCTTTGTTTTCCACAGGGTGAAAAACGCACTGTAAAGATCGTTTATTTTTTAAAACCCGTCCAGCGCGCGGAAAATCTCTTTTTTTATTTTATTAATCGTCTATAAATCAAACTATTGATTCTAATTTCTATTGAAGATACTTTTTTGAAGTGATAGTTCCTAATCGCTCCTTCTGTTATCAACAGTTTAAAGAATAATTAATTATTTCTTTTTAAAAAAGAGAATCTATTATTCTTTATTAAGGCTGTTAATATGTGTTGAAGTTTTGAAGTCATTTCTTGTTTTAATGTTTATTAAAAATTTGGTTGGGTTTATTAACAGGATATTCATGGTGTAGTTTCCTTGTAAATGAATAGTTTAAATAGCTTATTCACATTTATACGATTTTCTGAATTGTCGATAAAACGTTCTCGTTATTTTGAACTTTTACTGTGAATAGCGTTCTGATAAGTGCTCTAAAAGTTTGGTTTTTTTCGTTTGGATATATGGATTCGATTTTGGTTTGGGTAAATTTTTGGTTAATGCAAGAAAAAGATATGGAGAGTTACGAACGCTTATCAACAACGACTGTGTTATTTCGGTGGAGAAGTTACATTTTGAAATCCCCTATTCATAGGACTTATAGGAATTGTAATTTATTCAATGTTTAAAACTTGTCCAACATGTGAATATCGGTTAGCTTTGTTCTAAAGTTAAAAGTTATGAGTAAATACGTTCCAATTGGTGCCGATCATGCAGGGTTTAAATTGAAAGCTGCAATCATTGAAATGCTTCAGGAAAAAGGGTATGAAGTAGAGGATTTCGGGTGTTATTCGGAAGAGAGTATCGATTATCCTGATTATGGTCATCCAGTAGCTTCTAAAGTGGAATCGGATGCGGGAATTCTTGGAATTTTAATTTGCGGTTCTGGAAATGGAATCAACATGACAGCTAACAAGCATCAAGGAGTTCGCAGTGCATTGTGTTGGAATAAGGAAATTGTTTCTTTAGCACGAGAGCATAACAACGCGAATATACTTGCATTACCAGCCCGTTTTATTTCAACCAAAGAAGCTTTGGAAATGGTGGAAATCTTCTTAACGACCAAATTTGAAGGTGGACGTCATGAAAGAAGAGTGAATAAAATTGCTTGTAGCTAATTAATTACTGCGCGAGAAGGTATTCAATCAACGCGTTGGTTTTTGTTACATACTCCGTATAATAGATGCCTGTTCCTGGACCGTTAAATCCTGTGTGTACGCGGGCAACTTCTCCATCACGACCAATAAAAATGGAGGTAGGGAACGAAATAATAGCATTGAGCATGTCAAAATGTTGAGAAGCCAAAGATTTTTGAGCACTTCCGCCTACCAAAAAGGTAAAATCAAGATCCAAACGATTTTTTAGGCGTTCAATATTTTGAACGTATTCTTCAAATCCATTGCCAGCCTCATAACAAACAGAGATAATTTCCAATCCGCGCTCACCGTATTTTTCCTTCAGGGATTTATAATACATGGTTTCGTCGAGGCAATTCGGACACCAGGTACCCATAATTTGAATGATCACTACTTTTCCTTCGCTAGTTGTGTTTGGAAAAGCGATGGAGTCACCTTGTAAATTTGGAAGTTGAAACGTAAACGGCGCTGCATCTTTCACGTAGGTTAAATCTTCCGGACTTTGAAGTTCAAAAGAAGCATTGCGTTTTGCGGACCATTCACTGTGCCAATGTGAACCGCTAAAAAAGGTGCCATCAAGGGAATCTCCCGAAAGTTTTGCTTTAAAAAGAAAGGCGTGTGAACCGTCGAAGCAAGATAAGTACAAACTATCATTCACGGTATTTCCAGCCAAATAACGATAGTCGCCTGTTTCCGTTAAAAATGTACCCGTGACAACATCTTTTGATTGGTTAAAAATGCCCACGGCAGGGTATTCCGAATCGGTTCCAGGTTCAAAAGCAACTTTCCAACGACCGTCAACAGAGGTTTCATTCATTTTGGTTTTAGCACTAGTAAAACGCGATTCTTTGGATTTGTAGGCGGAAAAATCAATGGTGTAATTGAGTCCCTTATTGAAGTTTTGCCAATATCCTTCGATGTGTTTTTTGTTCTTAACCGTGAAAACCAATTCAGAGTTAAAATAAGGAAAACGAACATGAACGCTGTCATTGATAATTGTAGCAGGCTCCAGAATAATTTGTTCTTTTCCGTTCATGACAGAGATTTGCATCTCAGCGCCTTTTTTTTCAATTTGAATTTCAAAGGGTAACACATCATGCGAATTGAGATTCAACGCGGCAATCCATCTGCCTTTTTTAAGTCGTAGATTTTCGGTCGTTTGCGTGAGAACATTCTTAGCAGCCAAAAGTGAAAAAACAATCACCAGGTATTTCATGTACAGTTTTTGGTGTTACGAAAATAAGACTTTTAAAGCCATCTATAGTTTACAATGCAACCTTTTTTCCCAATTTTGAGTCTAAATGTTCAGGCGTAGTGTATGGATGATTCAACATTAGTAAAAAAATGTCTTGATGGTGATGCTCATGCGCAACGTATGTTGTTTGAAAAGTTTGCTCCCAAAATGTTAGGTGTGTGTATACGTTATGCAAAAAGCACCGAACAAGCAGAGGACGTATTACAAGATGGTTTTATTAAAGTATTTACCAAACTATCGAAATATTCTGGAGATGGCTCTCTTGAAGGTTGGATTCGACGCATTGTTGTCAACACGGCACTCGATGATATTCGAAAAAGTGTCAAATTTCAAGATAGTGTTAGTGTCGATGATGTAGATTACAAACTCGATGTTGATAGCCACATCCTAGAAGGTTTGATGGCCGACGATTTAATGGTATTAATTAATGAAATGCCAGCAGGCTATAAGGTCGTTTTTAACATGTTTGCTATCGAAGGATTTTCTCACAAAGAAATTGCCGTGCAACTAAATATATCCGAAAATACGTCTAAGTCACAATACTCTCGTGCTAGAGCATACTTGAAAGTAAAACTTGAAGAATTAGGAATTGAACGATAAAGATCAAATAAAAGAATTATTCTCCCAGAAGATGGGCGCCTACGAAGCGAAAGTGAATCCAGAACTATGGACGAACGTTGCTTCTCAAATAGGCGTGTCTACTGCTGCTTCAGCAACCAGTGCGGGAATGTCTTTATTGACCAAAGCAATTATTGGTATTTCTGCAGCAAGTGTCATAACAACAGCCGCAGTGATTTTTACGCGTTCAGAGGAACCATCGGAAAAAGCATCCATAGAGGCGACGCAAGAATCAAAAGAAATTGCGCAAAACGCACAGAACGCAAACGTCGTTTTAGAGAGTACAGCGCCGAAGCAAAATGTAGCAGCAACTTCAACGGAAGTTCCAGAACAAAGTACAGCACGTCAAGCAATGGAGCTCGGAAATGAAACTCCAACAGCCTCAGGAACGATCGTTTCAAATCAAGGTAATATAGGAACTTCTCAAGGCATCGGAGAGCAAAACCCTTCCATCAAACCGTCAAATACGGCACCAAACGCAGCCGAAGGAGTAACGGATCCAATAGCGGTAGGAAATCAAATGTTGACAACACCAACCCCGACGCTTCATACGGAAGATGAGCCAACTGCACCAATTCAAACAGCACCGACACCGGTAGAAGAGGAGGAAATCTTCACAATTGAATTGCCAAACGTTATCACACCAAACGGCGATAGAGCCAATGATTATTTGAGTCTGGAAGTAGAAGATGTGAAAAGCTTCTACGTGAAAATTGTGGACCAGGAAGGAAACATGGTTTTCGAATCCAACGATCCTAAATTCCAATGGGATGCAACCAATATGTACACAGGGTTACCGGTAACAAAAGGGATTCACATGTACTTTGTGATTGTCGAAAACGAAGACGGAAAAATCTTTAAGGACGATCAATATCTAATGGTTATCACCGACTGACGTTGTATCTCGGTAATATCCTTTCACAGCATAATAATACAAGAACAAAGTCAAAACAATCAGTAAATGACTGGCATCGTTGCGATCAAACCACGGATGAAAACTTATTTTCTTTGCTTGTAACAAAGCCGCAGGAATCAAAGTAAGGACACTTAAAGGCAATAAGTAAAGTGCTTTTGATTGCGTCCGCGCGTATTTCCAACCCAGGAACCCCAATGTAAAGAAATAGCCAATTGCCGTGTTTAAACTCGGAACAAATAGGATCGTGGAAAGGTTATTTTCAACGTCAATGGTGAACATGAGAATGGTAAGCGCAATAAATGCTAATAGGGATTTAATTTTTGAAAGCGTCCAAAACAATTTTCGTCGATTTTCAGGCATCAAACTGATCATTGCATGCTCAAGTACCGTGATGAAAACCATGGAAACTGCCAAGGGTACGTATTTGCCCCAAACACCCGTGTAATTATAGAAAACGTGTCCCATAGCACCCAGAAAAAAGGAGATTCCCTGAATAAAGAGCAAGTACATCCAGTATTTATAAAAGAGTTCTTTAATAGGGAACTTTTTATAAACGAAATAACCCAGAGTTATACCGCTGATGGTAATTAATAAATTTGAAAGAAGTACGTTAGGTTCTAATAGATCCAGACCAAAAACGGAGAATTCTATTTTATCGAAATCTTCACCAATTTTCATAGTTGTGGTATCTGATAAAAAATAACCCTGACGCCGATTGATATCGGAAATGTCAGGGTTTTTGATTTTGGAGGTCCCGAGCGGATTCGAACCGCTGTAACTGGTTTTGCAGACCAGTGCCTAAGCCCCTCGGCCACAGGACCTTTTATTGTTATGATTTCTTACAATAACTCGTTATAGCTTGAAATCTGGGCAAATGTAACAAAAAAACTCGTTTATTTCACGCCTCAATAACAATTGCCACATTGTCAACATCACCATTAATAGGGGGAGCAATTTTTATTACTTTGATTCGAACCGAATTAACACCTTTTATTTCTGATTTAATTCCTTCCAAAATCCGATAACCAACGTGCTCAATCAACTTGGAACGAATGGCCATTTCACGCTTAACAATGCGATTGACATCAACATAATCAACTGTTTTTGTCAAGTCGTCTTCACGCATAGCGGCATCGAAATCGGTTGTTATCGAAACATCTACTATATAATTTCCGCCAATCGCAGCTTCTTCAGGTAAACAACCGTGAAAAGCATACAATTTAATCCCGTTTACGTCAACCGTATGTTTCATGCTTTAGCTGCTTGAGTGACGGCAGTAATTCCAGCGGTCATGCGTTCGATACATTCTTCTTTTCCTAAGAATGCAGCTATTTCAAACATACTTGGTCCCATCGCTTTACCAGTAAGAAGCAATCGGAACAATGGAAGTACGGCGCCAATACCCAATTCTTTTGCTGCGAGGTATTCTTTAAAGGCTCCTTCAATCGTTTCAGCGTTAAAAGTGTCCAACTCCGAAACAATTGCTTGCCATTCTTGCATGAGTTCTTCCGAATTCTCTTTCCATTTCTTTTGAATGGTTTTTGCATCGTATTCGCTAGGTCTGTCGAATAAAAAGTCACCTTCTTTGAGAATGTCTTCAATGAAAGTTGCGCGTTCTTTCATCAAGTGACTGATTGTCGTTAGAGCAGCAATGGATAAGCTTCCATCTGTAAGTGGTTGCAATTCTTTGGCCAATTCGGAATCGTCTTTTCCTCGAAGATGTTGTTGCTGGAACCAACGTGTTTTATCAGGATCAAATTTAGCTCCTGCTTTTGAAACGCGTGATAGCGTAAATGCTTCGCACAATTCGTCCAAAGAGAAAATTTCTTGCGGTGTTCCTGGGTTCCAACCTAAGAACGCCAACATGTTTATAAATGCTTCGGGATAGTACCCTTGTTCACGATACCCTGGGAAAATTTCACCTTCGGCAGTTGTCCAATTGGTTGGGAATACTGGAAAGCCCAATCGATCACCATCGCGTTTGCTCAATTTTCCGTTTCCATCTGGTTTCAGAAGGAGTGGAAGATGGGCAAATTTAGGACAATCCCAACCGAAAGCATCGTACAACATTACATGCAGAGGAGCGGAAGGCAACCATTCTTCACCACGAATTACGTGTGAAATTTCCATCGTATGATCGTCGACAATATTCGCTAAGTGATACGTTGGCATACCGTCGGATTTAAACAAAACCTTATCGTCCAAATTGTTCGTATTGACAACAACCCAACCACGAATTTCATCTTCGAAACGGATATCTTGATTGCGCGGCATTTTCATGCGGATCACATAGGGATCACCGTTGTCTAATTTGGCTTGCACGTCATCTGCTGAAAGGGTTAGGGAGTTTTTCATGGAAGCGCGTGTTACGCTATTATATTGCCAGTTAGGCATCCCCATTTGTTTTGCTTGCTCACGCATTGTGTCCAAGTCCTCCGCAGTATCAAATGCATAATATGCTTTGTCGTTTTTCACAAGTTCTTCGGCATACGGCTTATACATTTCCTTTCGCTCTGATTGAACGTAAGGACCGTATTCACCGCCAAGACCAGGACCTTCGGTAGGCATAATTCCGCACCATTCAAGTGCATCCATAATATAATCTTGTGCACCTGGCACAAAACGAGTTTGGTCCGTGTCCTCAATGCGAATTAGGAAAGTTCCGTTGTGTTTTTTAGCAAACAAATAATTATAGAGCGCCGTTCTAACACCGCCCATGTGTAAAGGACCTGTTGGTGATGGGGCAAACCGTACGCGAACTGGTTTCGACATAGTATAAACTTTAATTTGAGTGCAAAGATAGGATTATCATGCTTTAGTCGAGGAGATTTTGAACGCGAATCATGTACGATTGTAGTGTTAATTAACGTTTATTTAAATACAACACAAACAGATTGTTGTATCTTGGTAGTTGGTTGATACATTATGAGCAGTTTTGATAGATTAATTGGGCAGGTGGATGCGTTTATTCGCAAGTACTAT
>JBNKGN010000087.1:0-10790 GCA_050289845.1 Crocinitomicaceae bacterium
AGGTGTATTTGTTATTGAAGTACAAGGAGATGCACCGAATTATTCATACGGGTTCACTTTAACACGTGATCCACATTTTGTGGGCGGTCTAAAAATTGACTCCATGGGATGGACAGGGCCTTTAGGCGAGGGAACAACACCGTACACTTCAAAAGGTTCGTTTCCTGGAGAATACAGAGATAAAATTGTTGTTTCTGGATCCAACGGTGACTTCGTTATTGATGTGAAAGAGATTCCTCACGACCAGGTTGATGCCTACGTCAAATCGAAATCGTAAGTATTTCACACAACGCTCTGATGAGGTTCGGCGGATCCGTCGGGCCTTTTTTATTTTCCTCGGCTTTCTCTATAAAAAAGAACGCATAGCTCAAGTAGTACCGGTATATTTGTACAACAATCTCGTCTATGCAGCACTCTGATCGTCCTATTCTTATTATTGGTGCTGGCCTTTCTGGCTTAACCATTGCTTATCGTCTTATTGCAAAAAACAAACGTGTG
Organism: Crocinitomicaceae bacterium; assembly: GCA_050289845.1. GTDB lineage: Bacteria > Bacteroidota > Bacteroidia > Flavobacteriales_D > Crocinitomicaceae > UBA4466. The sequence continues at coordinate 499 of JBNKGN010000087.1, forward strand.
ATTGTATACGATAACGGGGTCAATCACAGTTCGCTTGTGGCAGCCGGAATGATCAACCCATTGGTTTTTCGACGCATGAATAAAAGCTGGCGGCTGGATGCGTGTATGGATGCTCTACTGTCCTTTTATCCCGAAATTGAAGCAAAAACCAACACGACAATTCTGCACAAAATCAGTATTCGACGACTGTTTTCAAGTGAGCAAGAACGGGATTTATGGCACAAACATCAAGAACTGGAAGCTTTTGAGCGTTACATGGTGAAAACAACTCCAGAAGATGCCCAATACAACGAAGTACTGAACCCCTTCGGGTCAGGTCGGGTAAAAAATGCCAGTTATATTGATACTAAAACCTTCCTGAATGCGCTAAAAACGTTTGTAGCTGAACACGGTGAAATTCGCACAGAAACATTTGACGCCAGCGCGATTCAAGGGGACCAATATCAAGATGTTTCCTTCGAATCAGTGGTGTTTTGTGAAGGTTATAAGAACATTGAAAATCCATTCTTTGGAAACTACCCTGTAGAACAAACCAAGGGAGAAACCCTTACGATTGAAGCCCAAACACTACCAGAAACGGAGTCCGTAAATCGAAAATGCTTTGTTTTACCATTGGGAGATCACCAATTTCGAATCGGATCTACCTACGTTTGGAATACCCCCGATCTTTCACCAACGGAAGAAGGAAAAGCGCAAATTCTGGAGCATCTCTCGTATCTAACGACTGAAAAAGTGACGGTCGTTGATCACGGTGCAGGCATCCGACCAACCACGCGCGATCGCCGACCAATCATAGGGCGACATCCCAATCACCCTAACCTGTATATTTTCAATGGTCTCGGTGCGAAAGGATATATGCTGGCGCCACTCCTAAGTCAAGAGTTTGTAGCCTATCTTTTGGAAAATGAACCTTTGGACAAAGAGGTGGATATCGCACGTTTCAACAGATAATTAACGTCGCTTCATTGTACTTCTCCTTCCAGCCAATCTTTGAAATTTTTCACTTTTTCCCGAGCCACAATAATTTCCTCATCAAACGGTGTTATTAATTGCACTTTCAGGCGGGAATTACTATGTTGGATCACTTTTTCGATCCGTGAAATACGCACTATGTGCTTTCGATTAACTCGAAAATACTGGGTTGGATTTACCAAGGCTTCAATACGGTCCAAAGGATAGTCGACCAGATAGTATTTCCCTTCATTTGTGCACAAAAAGCTTCCTTTATCCCTACTAAAAAAACAGGCGATATCCTTTGTGTCAAACAAGCGAATTTTGTCGCCAATTTTCACCGTAAATCGTTCTTTGTAATTGATTTGTCTGGCTTCCTTAATTGCTTCTAGCAACATCGCAGAATAATTCGAAGGCGTTTGTGTCGTCTGGTATTTCTTGAGCGCATTTTCAAGATCACTTTTCTGAATGGGTTTTAACAAATAAGCAATGCTGTGGTGATCAAATGCGCGAATGGCGTAATCGTCATACGCAGTTGTAAAAATGATTGGAAACGTTGAATTCACTTGTTCTAAAATCGAAAAACTTAGTCCATCTTCCAATTGAATATCAAAAAAGGCAAGATCGATGTTTCGCACATTTTCAATTAAATGAACCCCTTCCTCTACGGATTTTGCATGTCCTACAATTACCGTCTCCGGAGCGATCCGTAGCAGTAAGACCTTGAGTTTTTCGTAGGCTATTAATTCGTCTTCTACGATCAGTACTTTCATCCGTTTTGATTTTGGAGGATCGGGATACGCACGGAAAAATGGGTCTCCGTTGCCACTACTTCAAGTTTTTGGTCTGTCAATGCCGCATAGCGTTCACGCAAATTATTGAGTCCCAACTCATGCGAGGGCTCCTTTTCTTGTTTTAATTGTATCGTGTTCCGCACTACAATGGCGTCGCCTTCTGCTTTAATTTCAACAATCAAAGGATGGGCAGCACTGATGGTGTTGTGCTTGATGGCATTTTCCAACAAGAGCTGCAAGGCCATGGGCACTACAAATCCGGTTGTCTTTTCAAGGGAAACCGTCGATTTAATCTGATCGTTGAAACGAATGTTGTTGAGGTACAAAAAATCATTGACCAAATCCAATTCCGTGGCAATCGGTACTACTTCAACCTTTTGTACATCAAGGATGTAACGGTACAATTTTGATAAGCGATGTGTGAAAGCATCTGCTCTGTCTGCGTTTATATAAATCAAAGCGCTAAGGGTGTTAAGTGCGTTAAATAAAAAATGTGGGTTCAATTGGTTTTTCAAGGTGTCGTAGCGGTATTTGGACAGTTGACTTTCCACTTCAGCAACGCGGGCATAGTAGCGCTGGAGATCGTTGGCAAAATAACGTGCCAAAGCAATGAGATAAATCATCGTGCCGAGTATCAACTCACTGCCCATTGCATAAACACCAAATTTGTGATCGAACAGCTCAGAGAAGGTAACGCCTTGAGTGATCGAAAACCAGAGATAATTGACCGACACCACATCGATAATGATGAAGGCAAAAACAGCAATTACGGCACTAATGAAGTACCTGGTGGGATTTTTATAGACCGAATCTTTTCTAAATACGGTCCTCGTAATAAAACTACTACCAAGCGCAATGGATAGTCCGATAGTCGTGCCGTACAAAATATTCAGAAAAACCTCCCAACCATTGGCGTTGAACCCTGCAAAATAAAAGGTACATCCCACACTAATTAGTAGGATGATACCAATGTTCAAGCGGGTTTTTTTTGAGATGGCCGTTTTCATTTTCTTAAAATAAGGTCTTTTTCTTAGTTGCGAACGATTGTCTCTTCGAAAATTCCCGTTTCGTTGATCACCACAAGTTGATACGTGCCTTTTGGAAACGCAGCGAGATCCATCGTTACTTTCGTGCCACTGAATTGCTCCTCGGTAAGAATTGCTCCTTTCGCATCGACGAGTTGCACGGTTCCCGCAATTGCTTCTGTGAATTCAATCGTTACCTGCTCGGTTGTTGGGTTCGGAAAACAACGCATCTTGTTCGACGGCAACATGTCCAGACGTAAGAAAGATCCCAATCCGATCGCATCAATTTCCAAAACCGTCCCCTCTGGGTTAGACATTGGAGCGCCTTTGGAAGATAAAAACACAAGGTTCATGGAATCCGGCATGGCTCCTGCGTCATAATCAATTGCTACGGAAAAAGGCGTCCAAGATCCCGTGGTTTCCGTGAAGTCGAAGCGTCCTCTTCCTACTTCCAATCCATTTTCCATAAATAAAATGGAAACAAAGCCTGTGTCGACTCCTTGCGGGGCATATTTAAACTGTCCGTACAATTCCGTCGGGAGTTGTGTATAGGCTTCTCCGCCAACGATATCTCCATCTTGAGTATTCCAGTCCACTACAAATTGTCCCACCGTTAAAATGGCTGGAACTGCAGGGCCTCCCGCTATAGATGCACTGGTTAGTTGCGCAGAAAAGGTGCCTTCGTAAGGATCCACTGTACTTTTTTCGACACACTCGACCGTTCCTACGATCACGCCGTTGAATTCAACATTTCTGTTAAACCCGTCCCAATACGCGGGCAATTCCCCCACTTCGGCAACAGTCCAATTCTCAAAACCTTCAAAATTATTCACAATGGCTGGTTGCTGCGAAAAGACAAACCCTGTAATGCCTACTGCTAAAAATGTTCCTATTGTTTTCATATCTCTTTTTTTCTGAAATGATTATGGAACAAACTTACCGTCCATTGCTAACACGCGGAAAAACGTGTTACCCAACTGTCGAATTCCGTGACTGAACCGTCAAAAAGAAGCTATTGGCCATAAAACACTCGAAGAGAAAGGTTAGAAAAAACCAATTACCATGGTAAGAAATTCGTAATTTTGTCCCAACGATTTTATTACAGAAATTTAAAACTTTAAGATATGTACCCACCAGAATTAGTACAACCAATGAAAGACGACCTAACCAATGTTGGGTTCAATCAGTTAACAACGCCAGACGAAGTAGATGAAATCATCGAAAACAGCGGAGACAGCCTGTTATTGGTTGTGAATTCCGTTTGTGGATGTGCTGCGGGAAATATGCGTCCAGGTGTGAAATTGTCGCTTCAAAACGAAAAGGTTCCTGTGACATTGGCAACTGTTTTTGCAGGAGTGGATGGAGAAGCAACGGCACAAGCGCGTAAGCACTTTTTACCTTATCCTCCATCATCGCCATCGATCGCTTTATTTAAAGACGGGAAATTGGTTCATTTCCTAGAGCGTCACCACATTGAAGGTGGAACTGCGGATATGATTGCTGAAAACTTGAAAGGCGCTTACAACGAGTTGTTCTAAGCACATCTTAACAAACTTGAAAACCTCGACAATAATTGTTGGGGTTTTTTTATGGCTTCTTCGTGTTGAATTTGAAGACAACACCGCCACCAAAAGCAAACATTTGACTCGTATTTCTTCCATTCAGGACATAGAACGTATTGGCTTGCAGTCCAAATCGATGCGAAATAGTTCGGTAAATGACGCCACCTAAGCGTTGATAAGACACACCTAACTCTCGAAACGAATTTAGTGGTTCTGCATTGAGCGAATTGTAATCCTTGCCACCAATACCGTGTTGATAATCGAACCAAACATCGAAATACCATTTCTTGTAAATGTATCCTGCTTTAACTGAAACTACAAACGCGGGTGGAACGGGATTAAACGAATAATTGTATCCCGATTGTCCCTGAACAAACCAACCTTTGGAAGATTTGAACTGTGCCACCATTTTGGGTTGAATGGTTACGGCTTTTTGTCCCACAGCCTGACCCGATTCTGTGTTGTAATTTGATACTGGAAAACTAACTCCAAGTGCGGGGAAAACGGAATACTCTCCGTAGCTTGTTCCATGCAATACCCACTTGTATTTTGCGTAAAAAGCTGCATCTTGAAGGGTTTTATTTATCACGGGGAGACTCACAACGCAATTCCATCTGTCTGCCAAACCGTAAGCCGCGAATCCACCAATAATGGTTTGGTTTCTTGTATAGTTGATGGGGGTTGCTCCCGCAAAATAAGTGGTAGAAGCTGCATACGTGCCCGAAATGGCCACATCCAATTCTCCCGTGTTTTTGAAAAACCCATCAATTGGACCTTGTGCGAACGAATAATTACTAAGAAGTCCTATCCAAAGGACGAACAATTGTTTCATGCAGGATAAGTCGGGAAATCACGCCCTTCCTTACAAAACTTCTAAAAGTGCCACATCGAAAACGAGTACGGCATTCTTCGGAATTCCAATTGACCCTTTAGTACCATAACCCAATGCAGAGGGGATTAAGAGTTTCCCGCTACCTCCTTCTTTGAAATAGGGAATGCCTTCTGTCCAACCGCGAATGACATTTTGCAAATTGAAGGACACACCCAACGATGTGCTTTGATCAAAGACGTTTCCATCCAAAAAATAGCCCGTATATGCCACGCGCACATCGGAATTGGCATCGCAACTCGCACCAGTTCCCTGCACATCAATCACGTAATACAGTCCCGATTCCGTTTTCATTGCCGTAAGATTGTTGTCCGCAATATATTCCAGAATCAATGCATCATCTTTTTCGGCTTGTTTGCGTTCCTTGCGCTTTGCACAGGAAGTGACGCTAACAGCGACCAACAGTAGGAAAATCAACCCTTTCAATTTCATAGCAAGCTGATAATTTTATCACTCATTGGATTCACTTGCGATCGAAAATGCGCCACGAAATTTCCGTTTTCATCCACCAAAAACTTCTCGAAATTCCATTTTACGGTACTGTCTTCCGAGTGATTCAGCGCTTCTGTTGTGAGCCATTGATAAATTGGATGTTGGTTGTCTCCTTTGACGTCAACTTTCGATGCCATTAGGAAGGTTACCCCGTAATTTTTCTTACAAAACGATTGTATTTCTTCCGCTGAACCAGGCTCCTGCCCACCAAATTGATTGCATGGGAAGCCGATTAAAACCACTTGATCTCCGTGCGCTTCGTGCAATTGCTGCAGCTCCTCGTACTGTCCTGTGAAACCACACTCGGAGGCCACATTGACAAACAAAATTTTCTTGCCGCTGAATTGCTCCAGGCGAACTTCATTTCCAGAAATATCCGTAAAGGAAAGTGTGTATAACGAGTCGGTTTGCGCCATAAGGGTTGCATTTATTAAAATCGCGAGTGCGAATGTGAGTACTTTTTTCATGGTAACGAATTTACGAAAAGATTTGTGTTTTTGGGAATTGTTTTGCCCTCTCATTGCGGGTTCGAAACGAGCAAGTAATCGGCAAAATCGGCGTTTTTGTCCATAAATTTCGAATGAATTTTCAAGCGATTCTCCAAAAGCTTCTTTAGTGTGGCATCATCGTATTTTCGGGAGACTTCCGTCTGGATTTTTTCTCCTTTCTTGAAAGTTACGCTATGTTCTGTTTCGGAGAATTCTACGGTTTGATCTACGAGTGAAGTGAGATAACTGATGGCTTTTCCTTCGGGATCATATTCTGGCGTGTGTTGGAACTGTTTGATTTGGAAATTCGCCCCAAGTTCACGGTTCATTCGCGTCAGTAAATTGAGGTTAAAATCGCGCGTTACACCTGCAGGATCATTGTAAGCGTCTAAAATTCGATCGGGGTCTTTTTTCAAATCAAGTCCGAGTAAGAGCGCATCTCCTGGATTCATTTTTGCTGCTATATTGGCGAGAAAAGCTGCTGCGTTGGCATCTTCATAATTGCCGAGGTTCGACCCTAAAAAGAGAATTAATTTCGGGGTTTCGACATCCTTTAAGCGTTCCAAAATATCGAAATAATCCCCTGCAATACCTTCCAAATTCAGCCCATCCAGATCGTTCATATTCGCTGCCAAATCCTCCAATACATTGGGGGAAATATCGATTGGTTTATAGGTAAACGTATACCCCTCCTTCAGTAGGACTTGTAACATCTGACGCGTTTTAATACCATCTCCAGCGCCCAATTCTACGATCTCGAACGGTGTTTCTTTAGAAAATGCTGTTGCAGCCACAATCGCTCTACTTTGCTCGGATAGAATTTCAAACTCGGCGCGTGTCAGGTAATATTCGGGCAACTCCATAATTTTTTGGAAGAGTTCATCCCCTTTTGCATCGTAAAAATAGCGCGAAGGAATTGTTTTGGGTTCGGTCAATAATCCTTCGATAATTCTGGTATCAATTTCTGTCATGCTCCTTTTATTTTGCGAGGCGAATTCCCGTACATTGCCAGCGTGCGTCTGTTGGAAAAAAATTGCGGTAGGTTTTTCTGGAATGTCCTTCCGAAGTTGCCGCCGATGCTCCCCGTAGCACCATTTGATTGCTCATAAATTTGCCATTGTATTCGCCTACCGCATCGTCACTCGTTTTAAATCCAGGATACGGCAAATACGCAGAATTGGTCCATTCCCAGCGGTGTCCCCAATCGAAGCGATCGCTGGCAACTTCCCATTCAAACTCGGTCAACAATCGCATGCCTTTCCATTGCGCAAAGGCCGCGGCTTCGAAGAAAGAAATATGCGCCAGGACGTCATTGTCATTGATTGCTTTTGGTCCTGCGTACGTATATTGGAACCACTGCTGATCAACTTCGAACCAATACAAGGGATGTTTGAGATCATTTTGTTTCACCCAGGTCCACCCTTCGTCGTGCCAAAATCGAAAGTTCTGATAGCCGCCATCCGCGATAAACGCTTTGAATTCACCATTGGTAACCAAACCTGAACAAACCTCAAAAGGCTCAAGAAAAACGCGATGTGCATTCCGTTCATTGTCGAAACAAAACGCGTCGCCCTCGTGCCCAATTTCATACATTCCTTCGTTAATGGCAATCCATTCGCTCGAAGTGTTTTGCTGTTGCACCAAATCGATTTGATGCGTCACTTTAGGCAATATCGGACTTTGAAAAAGGCTGTATTTGAGATCGGTCACCAGCAATTCCTGGTGTTGTTGTTCGTGCTGCAAACCGAGTTCTATTAGAGTTTCCACTTCCTGAGAAACACCACCATTCAACAGTGCAACAATTGCCTGATTTACGTGGGATCGATACGCATGAACTTCCGTCAATGAAGGGCGCGAAATCAAATGTCTTCTATCCCGTGCAATACGTTTTCCAACCGTTTCGTAATAGCTATTGAACAACAATGGAAATGTTGGGTCGAATACTTGATAATTGCTGTTATATTGTTTCAAAATCATCTCCTCGAAAAACCACGTGGTATGCGCCAGGTGCCATTTCGGCGGTGAAACGAAGACATCTGCCTGAAGCATGTGATCGTCGGAAGAAAACAGGGAACACATCCCTTCGGTTTTGTTGCGAATAGTGCGAAATCGCTCAGATAATTGGGTCATCTGTAATTATTGAGTATGGTTTGTAACATACGAAAATTTGGCGTCCATTCCTCATTTAGACGGGACAATCTTTAGACGCAAGGCGCGCGGAACACTTACGGAAATCGAAAAAAAAGTGGAAAACAACGTACTACATTCCAGAAAATGGATGTTCTCCTATATCGTGGATTATTTCCTATATTCAATGAAATTATGAATCGTCTTGACTTTATTAAATCAATGGCGCTGCTACCATTATTATCATGTTCTATGAAGATAAACGCGCTCAAATCCCTTACTGACAGTCTTGGTTCAACAGAGAAAATGCCTGTGCTTTTCCTTGGTCACGGTAGTCCGATGAATGCCATTGAAGAGAATCCTTTTGTTTCTGAATTTCGAAAGCTAGGACAAGAACTCAATCTTCCTCCGGCGATTTTGTGTATTTCTGCGCATTGGGAAACGAAAGGCACTTTTGTCACAGCAATGGAACACCCCAGAACCATTCACGATTTCGGTGGTTTTCCTCAGGCCTTGTTCGATGTTCAATATCCAGCCCCTGGAAGTCCTGATTTGGCATTGCAAACGCAAGAACTGATCACGAAAACATCCGTTGGACTCGACGAGAAATGGGGACTGGATCATGGTGCGTGGAGTGTGATCAAACACTTGTATCCAAACGCGGATATTCCCGTCATTCAGATGAGTATTGATTATACACAACCCGCCCAATATCATTACGATCTGGCAAAACAACTTTCCAGTTTGCGCGAAAAGGGCATTCTGATTATCGGAAGTGGAAATATCGTTCACAACCTCGGAATGATTGCCTGGGATAAAATCAATGCTGCCTACGCGTATGATTGGGCCGCAGAAGCAAATGCGAAGATGACCGAATGGATGCGCGACGGAAATCACCAACAATTAATTGATTTCAGAAAACAGGGAAAAGCATTTGATCTTGCGATTCCAACCCCAGAGCATTACCTTCCATTGATTTATACATTGGCGCTGCAGAGAGATAACGAGGAGGTTTGCATTTTCAACGACGCACCAATTGCAGGGTCGCTGTCCATGGCTTCCGTGAAAATTGGTTCTTGAGAAACAAATGATTCCCGATAACTTTGCAGTAGCAAGAAGACATGTAGGTCTTTACTAAAAATGAACCCTTCTATGAAAAAAGAGATGATCACAATAGATGTTATTTCCGATGTTGCCTGTCCGTGGTGCTATGTGGGAAAACGACGCCTGGAAGCAGCTCTAGAACAATGGCAAGGCGCACCTGTTAAAGTGACCTGGCATCCCTTTCAACTTGATCCTTCAATGCGCACCGAAGGGATGAACCGAGACACCTATTTGACTTCCAAATTTGGCAGCATCGATCGTGTGCAGGAAATGACCAATCGTCTTTCGGAGATTGGAAAATCCGTGGGTATCGCCTTTGATTTTGGCGATAATTGGTTAGCCGTCAACACGCTTCCCTTGCATCAACTACTTTTTGTGGCGCGAGAAGAAGGGTTTGGTGGCGTATTTTGAAGAAACTAAGCACCTCAACGATCTTGAAGAACTTTATACCATTGCCAAAGATTTTGGGTGGAGTAGCGAAAAAGTAGACACGATTATCAATGACGATGCAATTGCTACATCCGTGAAATCTGAAATTGCGCATTACCAGCAACGAGGCGTTTCGGGAGTTCCCTTTTTTGTGATTAACGACCAATACGGAATTAGTGGTGCACAACCTACAGAAGTATTTTTGGAGGCCTTGCAATCTGTGCGTCCGTTCGAAACGAATTCTGAAGGCGAGAGCTGCGATCCGACAACGGGTGCTTGCTAATCTTTAGCATAAAGTAATTAACGCCACTTCCGCAGAATAGTTGTAATATCCTGCTTCACTTCCGAACGAATTTGGCGTTTGGCCTTTCCTTGTCCGAACTGATTGTCGTAATTGGTTTCTGCGTGGCGAATATGTGCCTCCACTGCCA
>JBNKGN010000088.1:0-10774 GCA_050289845.1 Crocinitomicaceae bacterium
TTGAGCGGCGTTGTTTTACCGTTGGTCTCTGTCAGCGTCAGTACGCAGAATGGCGTCGTTCGTTTTAAACTATCGACAGCTTTTTCATCCAACACGTAATTGGCAACTTCCCAGTGTACTTTCTGGTAATTGTTTAAATAACGATAGCCGTCTTGCGGTGCAACGTCTGAGAGTAGTTTTCCTTTTTGATATACTGCTATGTCCTGACCGTCTTTCTCAACCTTAAAGCTGCGCGATGGTTCGTCATTGAATTTCACATTCACCGATTTGATTTTATCCAGCGGCAAACGAAAAATGTCGGTACACTGCCATTGAAAAGGATCGGCATGAAAACGCGGATCGATAATACCTTTCATGTTGTTCAAATGCACTTCTACAGGCACCGTACTTTTCCCTTTCTTAGCATCGTCGAGTAACATGATTTGTCCGAGGTGATCTTGTGTTGATGGTCCGATATACCAGGTTTTTGTCCATGCACCGTTTTGGAAAATTTCAACTTTGATATGCTGCGACGCCATCACAGTGGTGATATGATCAATGGAACCATCACTCAAGTACCCACGGAAACGGATATTTCTGAAGGCATCCAAAACCCAATCCACATTTTCTTGTGTCACACAAGCGCCATTTGGTCCTGTCCATTGTTTGTTTTTCTTGGTCAGCGTGTATTGACGGTCCAACTTGTCCGTAATGATGATTTTGTCGACGGATTCGGTATCTTCTATCTGAAATTCAATTAATTCAAGATCGGATTTACCAGCACTGCCCATTAATGTGCTTGCGTAATATCCCAAACCAACAAGAACGGCGAGGGAAAGGACGAGTATGACGATTTTTTTCATAGTATTTTTTGACAATTATTTGGCGTATTTTCTACGACGTAAGAAGAACATCACAGTCGCCAATACGAGGATAATCACAATGGGGAGTATCACGTTAATAATGCGATAGAAAGACGCTTCTTTTATAATTTTGTTCTTGTCCAAACGGTGAATTTCAATCTCTCTGGAACGAATATCTAAGACTGAGGTCTCGTCCATCATGAAATCCACGAGGTTTTGAAGGAAATCCTGATTCCCGAAAATGTGCGGCAATCGAATTTTCGCAAGTTCCCGGTCGAACATCAAGTCGTTGAACATGCGTCCGTCGGGACCTGGTTTCGGTCGGTACATGAATTTGGCTCCCGTTGGATCTAGAATCGAATCGTATACATTGGAAATCATGCGACCATTTCCTGCCACGAATACCTTTCCTTCTTTGGTGCTTTTTTCCTTGAAATTGATTTCTTTCGCTTGGACAAACTCAGGAGGCAAACGGTTTTTATAGGCTGAGGTAAAGTTCCCTTGTGCCACTGCAGCCAAACATTTTTCGTTTCGTGGATCTTTCGGATCAAGCGCTAATTGCGGGATTTTTTCTCCTTGCTCCAAATAATTTAGGGGAATAGCATACGTCACCAAAGGTGCCGATCCCGTTGTGAAGGAATTCATGCTCGACTTCAAAATAGGAGAGACGACAACCCCTTTCATGTTTGGGCGTAATTCTAATGGACTTGTATACGACATCGATACAGGCTCGACGTTGCGTGAAACAGGATGGGAAGTCGGTGTTGCAAGCACATGATAGAACCAGGGGATTCGGGCGTTGTTTTCCGAGGAAACAGGTTTGACGGTGCAGTTGGCGTCCAAAACGTATTTGTCTTGAAGGTTGATCCCATAATCAAACAACAATTTTGCGAGTCCCGTTTCAACACGCGTGGTATGTGTCTGTTTGTATTTATTCAAAGTGTCTTCGCGAAGATCCAATGCATCCATGAAACACATCAATCGACCACCACGCATCACAAATTGATCGATCAAATACAGATCTTTGTCTGAGAATTTTCTCGTTGGGCGCACAATTACCAGACCATCATAGCCTTCTAAAGCGTGCAGCGAATCGTTCAATTCAACACTCCCTACACTGTAATCCTGAGCTAGAAGTGAGCGCGCCATGTACGTTCCTCCAAAACTGGTTTCTCCATGCCCTTGTAAAAATCCAATTTTCATTACTTTCTCGCGTGTCACACGACGTAGCCCGTTCATCAATTGGTATTCTAAGTTGCGCGTCGCACTTTCTAACATCGGAACAATTTCATCCAGATTGAATGGTTCTCCCGTTTTTGTTCCTGGAAGCAATTGAATCGCCATGCGTTTGGAACCAGAAGCACCTCCGTATTCTAAAATGGCTCCTGGCCACAAGCGCAATTGACTTTCGTGTCCATCTTCGGTATACAATACATTCATCGGAAGGATTCCTTTTCCTTCTTGCCAGAGTTGAAACTCAAGTTCTTCAACGTCTTTTTTACTTCCTACTTTCGGGTCGGTGAATTTGTATTCAATTCGGTCGCCAGCAATCGCTTTAAATTCTTTGAGTTTGTCTTCGATGGAATTTCGGAAACGCTCTAGATCCGCAGGTAGTGCACCATCCAAAAAGATTTCAATGTAGACGCGACTTCGAAAAGTACTGTCACTTTTCTCAAGAAATTCTTCGGTACTTGGAGCAAGTGAATACCGTTGATCGTCGGTCATATCAATTCGCTTGTATGCGTAAGAACTGATCACATTTACCAAAATCACCCCTGCAAACACAATGGCAAGCATGGTCCAGAAATAGGCAAGTTTCACTCGTTTGTTTGTCGATTGAGCCATGCTTATTTTTTTAGAGATTTGATAACTGTCAAAGCCGCGAAGATGAACAACACGATGACAGTAATGAAATAAATAACATCCTTGGTATCCACCAATCCGCGCTTGATCCCGTCATAATGAACCGTCATTCCACAGTATTGAATAATGGAGTCGAATTTCCCCATAAGGTTGAACGATCCCAATAAATCAAATCCCTGATAAAACAGCCAGCAAAGGAACATAGCTAAGATAAAAGCCACGATTTGACTGCTTGTAAGTGCGGAAGCAAAAATCCCGATCGCCACGAAAGTGGAACCAAGCAAGATCAATCCGAAATAAGAGGTGATTGTTGAACCATCGTCCATGACACCTACGGGATCGCCAAGATAATGCATGGAGACATAGTAGACTATGGTCGGAATGAGGGCAATGACAAGCAATGTGACACTCGCAAAATATTTCGCTAGTAGCATTTGAATGTCAGAGATCGGACGGGTAAACAAAAGTTCGATGGTTCCCGTTCTTCGTTCTTCTGCAATGGAGCGCATCGTAATGGCTGGAATAAGGATCAGAAAGATCAGGGGCGACAGATTAAAAAAGGGGATCAAGTCAGCTTCGGATCCTTCCATTAAGTTGGTGTCTTCGGAAATAACCCAATGGAACAAGCCCGATGCGATCAAATAGATCAGGATAAAAATGTATCCAATGATGGAACTTAAAAAGCTTCGGATTTCCTTGAAGTAAAGTGCTCTCATGTAAAGCGTTCGTTTTTCATGTCAAAAATAAGGTTTCATTTGAGAAGAACGGCATCGAAATCGTGAACTGTGCAATTCATTTATTAATACGAAATTGTGAATTAGCAGGAACAATCGATCGTCCCACTTCAAACGCAGCTCACAATGCGAGGTGATTCTCTGGTTTTATTGAACGGAAAAAAGGCGAATTGGTACATTTTAACGGATTTGTGTAGCTTTGATCCCTCGAAAAAAATCGCCATGCGGAAATTGTTGCTGCGACTTATTGATTCTTTTTATTTTCTCTTCAAGAAATTGATGCCGATAAAGACGTATCGTTATATGGTGTGTGGAGGTGGCAATTTGGTGCTGGACATTGTGTTGTACTTCCTTGTCTTTCACTATGTTTTGTTTCAAAAGGAGTTGGATTTGGGATGGATTATTTTCAAACCGCACATTGCAGCGTTCTTCATCGTGTTTCCAATTACCTTTTTTACGGGATTTTTATTGAACAAATACATCGCTTTTAACGAGTCCAACCTGAAAGGGAAAATTCAGTTATTTCGTTACGGGATTGTTGTTGCTGGAGCGATTTTATTGAATTATGTGCTCCTACGCTTGTTTGTAGATGTCTGGGGATTTTATCCAACACCCTCCAAAATAGTTGTGACAGTTATTTCGGTTGTTTATAGTTACACCCTTCAAAATCGATTCACATTTCGAGTGAAAGAAAACGTTGCCGATTAAGCCCACTTATTGGCTTCAAAACCATCAAAATAAGCAGCGACACTCCACGCTTGTGGTTTGGCGTTGAACCAGGGTTTGATCGTTGGCCAAATTTTCCCAAATGCTTCGGAATCACGGTATTTGTTCAATGAATCCACCGAATCCCAGTGACTATATGTCATAACAATATTGGGATGATCCACGTCTTGATAAAGTTTCATGCCGTAGCAACCAGGAAATTCGTTGACGATGTGTTTGATCGTGTCGAAAAAAGCCAGAAAATCCGCTGTTTTCGCTTCTTGAAATTCCAATTTAACAATCCGCGTAATCATCTAGAACAAAGATTCAAGGGTTTCACGGGAGCCTTTTGGAGTAAATTCGATCCGAACAAGATCGTTTTTGTGGAGTCCAAACAATTGCTCAGCGCCTCCCGTACTTTCGTTCGCACCGCGATTGATGGCAATTTCGAGATACCCATTTTCATTAAAAATCGCTACTTTTTCTCCTTGTGCCACTTCATTGTACGTATTGGAAATGGTGTCTATGAAATAATCCTTACGCTTGAAATACAGAACGAAAGGCGTGTCTTTTCCAAAACGCTCGAACAAGGTCTGATGGACGTTCGTTATAGCGTTACCGTATTTATCGACATGCACAACGTGTCCCTTAATAAGATTCGTCTCCGAAATGGCCGTAAGAGCCAAAGCACTCTTGTAACCATCCGATGGTACGCCAAGTTCCGAAGGTTTTGCTCCTTGAATGATGGAAATGGCCGCTTTGATTAGGATATTTTTCGTGGGGAATTTAAAGTCCAGTGGATTCTTGAGAAACGATTCGATCCGCCAAAGTGCGTCGGGTCTGTTTTCTTGCAAGAAGGCACCAAAAAAGCCGTTATCGTTGGAAATAAAAATATGTCCGTTGAATTCCAGAATACAGGGAAAGCTCCCGTCTGACCCTCCAAAATTGACAATCGGTTCACTGTCCACCCCAATAATATGAATCGTTCCTTTTGGAAAATCATTGTAGCACGACCGAACATGATACGCGGCTTCCGTAATTTCGAAGGGTTTTACGTTGTGAGAAATGTCCACAATACGCGCTTCGGGAAGGGCAGAATAGACCGTTCCTTTCAGAGACGCAACGTAGTGATCGTTAAGTCCCATGTCCGATGTTAATGTGAGAATGCGCATTCCTGCCATTTGGCTTAAATTTCGCCGATAATTTTCCTAAATTTGATTTTAGTTAATCGCGAGTAAAGGTAAAAATAAAATATTCGATTGTTAGAAAAGAAAATTGAAATTAAGGGAATCAACCCAGCGGAATTGTTTGGGGTGAATAACAAAAAGTTGAAGCACATTAAGAGCTTTTTCCCAAAACTAAAGATTGTTGCACGAGGAAACGTACTGACCTTGGCGGGTGACGAAGAAGTGATGGATGCGTTTGAACTTAAGTTCGCGCTGATTACCGCTCATTTCCACAAGTACAACGCACTTACCGAAAACAACATCGATAACCTCATGATGGAAGAAGGTCCAAATCTACTTGCGAACAATGATGGAGTGGAAGTGCTTGTGCATGGAAATCACGGCGCCAAAATCAAAGCAAAAACAATCAATCAACGTAAGTTGGTGGAACTTGTCAATAAGAAAGATATGGTATTTGCCGTGGGGCCAGCTGGTACAGGAAAAACGTATACAGCGGTTGCTCTTGCGGTTCGCGCCTTGAAAGCAAAGGAAGTTAAGCGGATTATTTTAACGCGTCCAGCTGTGGAAGCAGGAGAGAACCTCGGATTTTTACCTGGGGACTTGAAAGAAAAATTGGATCCATACTTGATGCCCTTGTACGATGCCTTGCGCGATATGATTCCAGGGGAGAAATTAGCAGACATGATCGAATTTGGGATTATTGAAATTGCGCCGTTAGCATTTATGCGTGGACGTACTCTGGACAAGGCTTTTGTTATTTTGGACGAAGCGCAGAATACCTCTACTATGCAAATGAAAATGTTCCTCACACGTATGGGGCAAACGGCAAAATTTGTAGTCACAGGTGATATGTCTCAAGTAGATTTGCCTAGAAAACAACGTTCTGGTTTGGCTTTTGCCCTCGATGCTTTGAAAGAAGTGGAAGGAGTGGGTATTATTCGCATGGGGCAAGCAGACGTAATGCGACACAATTTGGTGAAGAAGATAATCCTTGCGATGGACCAACTCGAATCCGAATTAGAAGAGAAGCGAAACGAAGAGCAAGCCTGAAGTTAATAACAACGATGCGTACTGTCGATGTCATTTCTGAGCTGGTAGGTGGAAATTTCTTCTGTGGTCATCCAATGAATCGATTTTCCTGGAGCAGCACGTAGGGTAAACCAATAAAAGGCAGTGTCCATTTCAATCGCATCGAAATAGTCCAAAAACAATTGGTGTTCTTCAGAATCTCTCGGATACTCGCTTCCGTCTTTTTTCAAATCACGCCAGGAATGCACGCCTATTTTTGCTTTGGCACTTACCGTTCGGTTGTTACCAGCGATAAATAGATCAACGCCTCCCGATGCAATCACGCTCGAATCGTTTAACAGCGTGTTGAAGCAATTTTCATGGAGGAAATAACACGACTTCATGTTCCATTCATCGTTTAGAGATCCTGGAATTTCCTGCAATACCAGATTCTTCACCTCGGGATGCGCCTCAGAGAATCGAACGAGTTTTTTGTAAAAGCGTTTGCCCAATATGCCTTTGACGATGGCAGTGTCGCTGGCGTCAATTTGTTGAATTTTTGGTCTGTTGCCAGATACTGTGTTGATCAGTACTTCGCAGGAAGTCGTGAGATGCAAACAAATAGAAAAAGTGATTAAGAAGAAAGTACGTCCCATATAAAAGCATTTATATTTTGGCTATGGCACAGGACGCTCCTGAAGATTTCAAATTAAAAGCCAATTTCTTCCATAGCGTTACTTTCAATTCGACAAAAAATCAATCTAAACCAAAAATAGAAAAAAAAATGTGTTTCAGACTGTTAATATCTACTCATAAAATCTGAACCGTTTTAGGAGAAATAGAAAAGAGGAATTTCTACATTTGCCGAAAAAATTTTTCCATGGGCAATGCAATAACAAAAAGTACCTTTCAATTTAAAGGTCAGACCAGTGTCTACAACGGTAAAGTTCGCGACGTATTTACGTTGGATAACGGATTGTTAGTAATGGTAGCTTCGGACCGAATTTCTGCGTTCGATCATGTTTTGCCCAAAGGAATTCCCCACAAAGGACAAGTATTGAACCAAGTTGCTACGTTGTTTTTGGAAGCAACGCGCGATATCGTTCCCAATTGGTTGATCGGTACGCCTGATCCATCCGTTGCCGTTGGGTATGCCTGCGAGCCGATCCGTGTTGAGATGGTGATTCGTGGGTACATGTCAGGACATGCGGCGCGTGAGTACAAAGCAGGTAAACGCATTTTATGCGGTGTGCCCATGCCAGAAGGAATGAAGGAAAATGATAAATTTCCCGAACCGATTATTACGCCCGCAACGAAAGCAGACGAAGGGCACGACGAAGATATTTCTCGTGAAGAAATTATTGCGCAAGGCATCGTTCCAGAAGCGGTCTACCTTAAATTGGAAGAATACACACGCGCACTGTTTCAGCGAGGGACGGAAATGGCGGCTGAACGTGGACTAATCCTTGTTGATACCAAATACGAGTTTGGAATGCGCGATAGTGAAATTATTCTCATCGACGAAATTCATACGCCTGATTCTTCCCGCTATTTTTATGCAGACGGATATGAAGAACGTCAAGCTGCAGGAGAACCGCAAAAGCAATTGTCCAAAGAATTCGTTCGCCAATGGTTGATTGAAAACAATTTTCAAGGACTAGAAGGACAAACAATGCCTGAAATGCCAGATGAGTTTGTACAAGTAGTGACAGATCGCTACATCGAATTGTACGAGAAAATCACGGGGTCTACTTTTGTAAAAGCGGATACTTCAGATATCACAGCACGCATTCAGAAAAATGTGGACGAATTCTTAAAAACGGTTTAGTAAACGGTTTACTAAGATTTTTAGAAGATAAAATCGCGCTTTCCTCCCTGTTTTCGGGCATTAGCCCTGTATTACGTTTGCATTAAGTCTTTCTTTTTTTTACGCTTTCTAGTCTTGTTTGCCGTACTTTTGTCGAAAATTAATAGCAAACATGAAACAATTTACATTAACAATTTTAACTGTTTTGATCGGAGCAACAACTTCCTTCGGACAATGCAGCGATTTGTTCTTCTCCGAGTATGTTGAGGGATCTTCTAACAACAAAGCAATGGAGATCTACAATCCAACCAGTGCAGCAATAGATCTTTCTGATTACGTGCTTTATCGCTATAATAACGGTGCCGTTATTGCATCGGACAGTTTGTTCCCAGTAGGAATGATTGCAGCTGGTGACGTATTTATTTTTGGAAATCCGTCTGGGGCTGCACCGATTTTAGCAGCGTCGGATACATTGCACACCCTTACTTTCTTTAATGGGGATGACGCAATACTATTGAAAAAAATAAGTTCAGGCGATACACTGGATATTTTCGGTGAGATTGGTGTTGATCCAGGGGCTTCATGGCCAATAGGAACGGGAGCGACAGCCAACTTTACGTTAATTCGTAAACAAAACATACAACAAGGTCAATTGAACTGGGGTATTGGAGCTACGGAGTGGGATGTATTCCCTATTGACATGTTGGATTCATTGGGTACACACACTATGATTGCTTGTGGAACACCTTGTACGAATACGGCAAGCACAATTACGCCAACAGCTTGTGACTCGTATACAGCTCCAGACGGAATGACATACACGACTTCAGGATCCTACACTGCGACAATTCCAAACTTAGGAGGATGTGATAGTGTAATCACGATCGATTTGACGATCAATACGGCTTCAATGTCATCTATGACAGAAGTTGCCTGTGATTCATTCGCGTTGAATGGTACCACGTATACATTTACAGGAATCTACACACAAACCTTAACGAATGCCGTAGGTTGTGACAGTATTATCACGTTAAACCTTGATATTACGCACACGCCAATGGTTCCTATGGTTAGTGGAACGACAGAATATTGTGACGGAGAAACGCCAATGGCTCTTTCTGTTGGTGCAGCAGCTACTGATTCCATGATCATTTCAGGTGTCGCGGATGCAACTTTAACAGGAGGATTGCCGAAAGCGGTTGAGTTCTATATATTGGAAGATATCGCGGATTTGAGTACGTACGGATTTGGCTCTGCAAACAATGGTGGTGGAACAGACGGTGAAGAGTTTACTTTTCCTGCGGTATCCGTATCAGCAGGTACCTACTTGCATGTTGCAACCGATTCAGCGAATTTCTTTACGTTCTTTGGGTTCTATCCTGATTACACACATCCATCTGCTGGAAACGTGAACGGAGATGACGCAATTGAATTGTTTCACAACGGAAGTGTGATCGACGTATTTGGAGACATCAA
Organism: Crocinitomicaceae bacterium; assembly: GCA_050289845.1. Lineage (GTDB taxonomy): Bacteria > Bacteroidota > Bacteroidia > Flavobacteriales_D > Crocinitomicaceae > UBA4466. The sequence continues at coordinate 9,623 of JBNKGN010000088.1, forward strand.
CGTTGATGGTACAGGTCAGCCTTGGGAGTATCAAGATGGATGGGCTTACAGAAACACGAACGCCGCACCTAATGGAGGGGTATTTGTACTTGGTGAGTGGTTGTTTAGTGGAATCGACGTATTGGACGGGGCTGCAGACAACGCTTCTTCTGCATCGCCATTCCCAATTGAAACATACACATACACGCCACCGACAGCGGTAATTGAGTGGTACGACAATGCTGGTTTGACCAATTTGGTAGGAACAGGAATGACATTTACTCCAGCGACAATCGTTGGTACAACTGCTTACTATGTTACTGCAACGGCAAACGGAACGTCTACATGTGCGAGTTCAGCAGCGCAAGTTGATATTACTTTCAACGCATTGCCAGATGCAAGTGTAACGCAAGTTGGAGAGGTATTGACTGCCGATTTGTCTGGTGCGACATACCAATGGGTGAATTGTGCAGACACGAGTGCTATTGCAGGTGCAACCAACCAAACGTACACAGTAACAGCGAATGGTGATTACGCCGTTCAAGTAACGATGGGCGGATGTACGAGCTTGTCAGCTTGTTATACAGTTGATTTTATCGGTTTGTCTGAATTGCTTCCTGGAGAAAAACAATTGGTTAAGATTGTGGATTTGATGGGACGTGAAACAACTTTCAAAGAAAATACGCCGTTGATTTACATCTATTCGGATGGTTCAACAGAGCGCATTTTCAACGTAAAACAATAAGTTTTCTATTCGATAATAGAAAAGGTCTTACTTCGGTAAGGCCTTTTTTTGTGCATCATCATTTCATTGATCAATGCACTTCGAACAACCATCGGATTTGTTCCAAATCCATTTTATCGGAGACTTCGAAGAAATGATTGCGTTGCCACTTTTGGGCTTGCAGTGCGGTTTTGTTGTTGGGGAAGTCCCATTCGGGATATACGCGAAATGCGCGTTTTCCTTCCTTCTTATTCGAAGAAATAATGCCTTTTGCGACAAGGACGTTTTTGGGAAATACGAACAGCCCTAATCTATCGGAGGTTTTAACGTTAACGACGTAATAGTCGAAGGCGTCACTTTCATGTAATGGCGCAATGGGACCTTGATCGCTTCTTTTCCAGAAAGTCACAAATTGCCCTGTTTTTTTCGGTGTGACTTTGGCTGTGCGA
>JBNKGN010000089.1:0-10729 GCA_050289845.1 Crocinitomicaceae bacterium
CTTCTCTATTCAATCGCAAACAGGTTCTGGAAGTGCTACGATCAATAGTGCGACAGGGATTCTTTCGGGCTTTGCTTCTGGAGATCAAATCACCATTCTTTATACGACCAATGGTACATGTCCAAGCACAAGTACACAAACGGTAAATGTCACGAATATTGATGATGCCTCTTTCACAAGTACTGATTTCTGTGAATCCACAACCAATACCATTTCGGGAGTCGCAACCTTAGGAGGAACGTTCTCTATCCAATCGCAAACGGGTTCAGGGAGCGCTACTATCAATGCGACGACGGGTGTTCTTGCAGGTTTTGCCGCAGGCGATCAAGTGACTATTTTATATACAACGCCAGCAGGAGGCTGTCAAAATTCAAGTACACAAACGGTGAACGTACTTGCGACGCCAGATCCCTCCTTTACATCCGTTGATTTCTGTGAGTCTGCAGTAAACGTTATTTCTGCGGTCGCAACGCCAGGCGGAACCTTCGCGATTCAATCTCAAACAGGTTCGGGTAGTGCGACGATTAACGCTTCAACGGGAGTTCTTGCAAATTTTGTTGCAGGAGATCAAATCACTATTGAATACACAACACCAGCGGGACCATGTCAGACGACAAGTACACAGATCGTCAATGTTATTCCGGATGAAGATCCATCGTTCACGTCAAATGATTTTTGTGTTTCAACAACGAATACGATTTCGGCAGTGGCAACACCAGGTGGAACGTTCTCTATTCAATCACAAACAGGATCAGGAGGAGCTACGATCAATGCATCAACTGGTGTTCTTTCAGGTTTCGCTGCAGGAGATCAAGTTACTATTTTATATACCACTTCGGGAACGTGTCCGACGACAAGTACACAAATAGTGAATGTGATTCCGTTAGATGATGCATCTTTCACATCGGCGGATTTCTGTGTATCAACAGTTAACACTATTTCTGGAGTTGCAACACCGGGTGGAACATTTGCGATTCAATCACAGACTGGTTCTGGCGGTGCAACAATCAATGCGGCAACAGGTGTTTTGTCTGGTTTCGCGGCAGGCGATCAAATCACGATCGAATATACAACGCCAGCGGGAACTTGTCCGAATACAAGCACGCAAGTAGTCAATGTATTGCCTTTGGATGATGCCTCTTTTACGTCAACCGATTTCTGTGAGTCTTCCGTGAATACAATTTCGGGAGTCGCAACACCAGGAGGTACTTTTGCCATTCAATCCCAAACAGGTTCGGGAGGTGTGACCATTAATGCTGCAACTGGAGTACTTTCGAATTATTTCGCAGGCGATCAAATCACGATCGAATATACGACGCCAGCTGGTGGTTGTCCAAATACAAGTACGCAAGTAGTCAATGTGACAAGTGCGGATGACGCTACGTTTGCTTCCACGGACTTTTGCGTTTCAACGACGAACACTATTTCTGGAGTGGCAACACCAGGAGGTACTTTCGCGATTCAGTCGCAAACAGGATCGGGCGGAGCTACAATTAATGCAACGACAGGTGTCTTGGCAGGTTTTGCCGCTGGTGATCAAGTAACGATCGAATACACAACGCCAGCAGGAGGTTGTCAGAATTCGAGTACACAAGTGGTGAATGTCGTGCCTTTAGACGATGCTTCTTTTACTTCTACAGATTTCTGTGAATCTTCAGTAAATACAATTTCGGCGGTCGCAACGCCAGGCGGAACGTTTGCAATTCAATCACAAACAGGTGCTGCAACGATTAATGCAACTACAGGTGTTTTATCAGGTTTTGCGGCAGGAGATCAAATCACCATCGAATATACAACACCAGCGGGTGCTTGTCCGAATACGAGTACGCAAGTGGTGAATGTCTTACCTTTAGACGATGCGTCATTTACATCAACCGATTTCTGTGAGTCTTCTGTGAATACGATTTCTGGTGTAGTAACCCCAGGAGGAACTTTTGCCATTCAATCGCAGACAGGTTCTAACGGAGTCACCATTAATGCAGCTACGGGTGTTCTTTCCAATTATGTAGCAGGAGATCAAATTACCATTGAGTATACAACACCTGCAGGAGGCTGTCCGAATTCAAGTACACAAGTTGTGAACGTAACAAGTTTAGACGACGCGTCTTTTACATCAACCGATTTTTGTGAATCTACGGTGAATACAGTGTCTGGTATAGCAACGGCCGGTGGAACCTTTACCATTCAATCGCAAACAGGATCTGGAGGGGCAACGATCAATGCTTCGACAGGAGTGCTCGCAAATTTTGCTGCAGGAGATCAGGTGACCATTCAATACACTACACCAGCAGGAGGATGTCAAAATTCTAGTACACAAGTGGTAAATGTTACTCCGTTAGACGACGCCAGCTTCGTTTCAACCGATTTTTGTGAGTCGACAGTCAATACAATTTCGGGGGTAGCGACACCTGGAGGAACTTTCACGATTCAATCACAAACGGGTGCTGCAACGATCAATGCTTCGACAGGTGTACTTTCCGGTTTTGCGGCAGGGGATCAAATTACTATTGCGTACACGACTCCAGCTACAGGATGTCAAAACACGAGTACACAAGTGGTCAATGTGACACCTTTGGATGACGCTTCGTTCACTTCGGCCGATTTCTGTGAGTCTTCTGTAAATACGATTTCGAATGTGGCGACTCCAGGAGGAACTTTTAGCATCCAATCACAAACAGGTTCCAATGCCGTAACGATCAATGCCGCTACGGGTGTTCTTTCGAATTACGTGGCAGGCGATCAGATCACGATTGCGTACACTACTCCAGGAGGAGGTTGTCAAAATACAAGTACCGTGATTGTTAATGTAACTTCACAAGATGATGCATCGTTTACCTCTGTGGATTTCTGTGAATCATCGGTGAATACAATTTCCGCGGTTGCAACACCTGGAGGAACATTCGCGATTCAATCACAAACAGGTTCAGCAACCATTGATGCAACAACAGGAGTACTTTCTGGATTTGCCGCAGGTGATCAAGTCACGATCGAATATACAACGCCAGCAGGTGCATGCCAAAATACATCTACGCAAATCGTAAATGTAATTCCAGGTGACGATGGCAGTTTTTCTTTAACTCCGACATGTGATGGTGCCACTGCGATAATAACTGGAGCGGCAGGTGGTACATTTGCCTTCACGACGACTCCTGCAGATTTGGCGGTCATTAATGCATCAACGGGAACTGTTTCTGGTGGGACATCAGGAGCAACGTACTCTGTGGATTATACAACGAATGGAGTCTGCCCAGTAACGACAACTGAGACGGTAACCGTAATAAATCAAGACGACGCTTCTTTCATTTTAACTCCAACATGTGATGGTGCTACCGCAGTGATAACAGGAGATACAGGCGGTACGTTTGCGTTTACAGCGGTGCCTTCGGACGCAGCAATCCTCGATGCAACAACAGGAACGATTACTGGAGGGTCTTATAATTCGGTCTATCAAATCCAATATACAACGGCGGGCACATGTCCGGATAGTACAACGCAAACTGTCACTGTTGACGATTGTACGCCAACCGACATCATCATTCCAACGGCATTCACGCCTGGAGCAGATGGCGCCAACGATACCTGGGAAATTGTCGAATTGGATAATGTGTACCCAAACAATCGTATTACCGTTTACAACAGATGGGGAAACAAGGTGTTCGAACACAATTCGAGTCCTTCAGATCCTTATGGAGCGAATCAATGGGATGGAACATTTAAAGGTGCTTTGTTGCCAGTGGCTTCGTATTACTATATTATTGAAACGAACGACGAAAACGGAACAAAATTTGAGGGCACGGTGACGATTCTGCAATAATTGTAAAATCAATTCGTTTGGAATCAAGTGAACGAATCGGATCATGGAAGAAACAGTAAATAAAGTATCAAGCAATCTGCGTAAGCTCTTTAAAAGAGCTCATGACGGTCTTGTTGCTGACAAAGGCTGTAAAATTCTGGTATCTCATCACGGAACGTTTTCGCAAGAGTTGGTCGGATCACTCTCCAATGGAGTGGAAGAACTACTCATTTCGAAAGGGGATAAAAAAAAGGTGATCAAAAGAATGTTTTCGATTCTCCTGGAAGGTCTACAAAATATTCGCTTGCATGGAGAACGGGACGAGAAGGATGCCCAACTGGCGTATCTCATTATTGGAAGTACCGACGAAAAGTATACTATTTTATTGGCCAATATGGTAAAATCTTCAGAAAGCGCTAAAATTAAGGCGTACATGGAAGAGTTGAACAGTTATTCGATTGATTCGATCAAGTCCAAATACATGGAGGTGCTGTCCAATGAGTTTATGAGTTCTAAAGGTGGCGCTGGATTGGGATTGATCACAACGCGAATGAAGTCGAATAAAATGGTCGCTGAATTTCATCCGCTCTCGGAAGAGCATGATTTGTTTGTTTTAGAGGTAACCCTGAACAGAATCTAAACGAGTGCTGCACGTCGCCTACCACGATCTTTACGTTCATCCGCTGCCCGAAAATCATCGGTTTCCTATGGAGAAATATACGTTATTGGTAGAGCAATTACTCTACGAAGCAACGATCACAGATGATAATTTGTTTCAGCCAACTCCCATTGCATTTACCGACGTCGAAGCGATTCACGATCCAGAATATTTAAATGCTTTAGTGTCTTTGACGATTCCTCCTAAGGAACAGCGCGTTTCAGGTTTTGTGCACAACCATCGATTGATTGAGCGTGAATTAATGATTATGGGAGGTACGAAACAATGTGCGGAAAGGGTCTTAAAAGGAGGTGTAGCCATGAACATTGCGGGAGGAACGCATCATGCTTTTGCCCATCGGGGAGAAGGATTTTGTTTATTGAATGATCAGGCAATTGCAGCGAGTTGGCTCCTACGAAATTCAGGCGTTCGCAAAATATTAATCATTGATCTGGATGTGCATCAAGGAAATGGTACCGCAGCGATTTTTAGAGACGAGCCTTCCGTTTTCACATTTAGTATGCACGGCGCGAACAATTATCCTCTTAAAAAGGAAGAATCAAATCTCGATGTGGCTTTGGCGGATGGATGCTCAGATCACGAGTATCACTATGTTTTAAAACAATCGTTAGATCAAATTTTAGCGAATTTTTCACCCGACTTTGTCTTCTATCAATGCGGCGTTGATGTCGTTGCGACTGACAAATTGGGAAGGTTGGGACTTTCAAAACAAGGGTGTCTTGAACGCGATGTGATTGTTTTTGATACTATTCGGCAATTAAATGTTCCTGTTGTTTGCACGATGGGAGGAGGATACAGCCCCCATATTCGGGATATTGTTGAGGCGCACGCGAATACTTACCGAAGCGCACAAAAAATTCTTCTTTAAAAAAGCGCTCAAATCGAAATTTGCAGTATTTTTGTTTAGATCAATTCTAAATAATGAAACAAGAACACAAAATCAATTCGGAGGGTCCATGGTCTATGGATATCGACTTTAGTTGTGTTTCTGCTGGCTGCGATAAAAAAAAGAAATGCTGTAAAAAGTATAAGAAGAAAGCCATTCATTGCAAAAAGTGTCCTAAAATTTAAATCACTCTTTCCGCTTCAATTCCATTTCGAAACCGAATTTTGTACTTTTGGAGAGAACAAATGCTGCGTGCATTTCCCGAATAATAAGTCATGGCGAAAAAGAAAAAGGTCAATATTGTATATTCCACGAATCCCAATTACGGATTTGAATATGACGAAGATGAAACTCCAGAAACGCTCCCTGCGAATCAACAAAAATTATACGTTTCCATAGATCGCAAACAACGTGGAGGGAAGGAAGTGACGCTTGTTGAAGGCTTTGTTGGAGATCCCGAAGATTTAAAAGAACTCGGCAAGTTGCTGAAAAGCAAATGTGGTGTCGGTGGATCTGCAAAAGACGGCGAAATCATCGTACAAGGAAATCATCGCGATAAAGTCTGCGATCTTTTAATCAAAGAAGGCTATCAGGTCAAGAAAAAAGGCGGTTAAGGTGTTCTGTTATTGAAACTGCGTTGAGGCAAGAATCTCTTGAAGTTCTGCTCGTTGTTCATCATCCTCATAAGAAATAATGAAAGCCAAACTAAAGCCTTTGTCAACTGTGGCGTAGTATTCTTGGTAAAGAGTCATACCAGAAGTTTCAGTAACGGTTGATAAAACATAAAAAGGTTTCGATCCAATGTTTCTTTTTTCAATACCTGAAATCGGAGTAGCGTTCAATTGGGTCGTTTTCAACATTTTTTGCATCTGAATTAAATAATCCTCTCCGTTTTTGATAGCGTTGACATTAGAAGTGTTTTCCGCCATCGCTATGAAAGATGGATTGAATCCCAGGACAGTTCCGGGTGCATCTTTAAAGGCGCAGAAGAGATAGGCAGTTTTTACTTTCGATGCTTCAATTCGGGCTTTTAAATTTTTGTCGTCACCTGCGGCAGCTTTTGCACCAATTTCTAACAATTGATTCATTTCATCTGTACTCTGAACCGCCCAGTCTTTATTGTAGTTGAATTTCATCCCAAAATATTTATTGGAATATGTACCATCCTTAGCGATGCCCATATCAAAATCCAATGGAACGTCCTTGTCTTTAAGGCGAGGATCTTCGTGCTGACGTGAACAGCCAATAAATAGAAATGCAATAAGTAGCGTGGTCAGAAATTTCATTAAGGGATGTTTTTAACGAAAGTACTAAAAAAAAGAATGCCTGATCTTTAATCCGATTCTAGCGAATCTGTGATTGAAAACCAGGCAACCTAAACCAAAAACAAACGAAAACCTGAGATAGTTTTCTTTTTTCTACTCACCTAACCATAGACAAGATACAACGTATTTTAGCGTTATTTTTGAGGAAAATGTAAACGGTGGGAATTATTGATTTAACCGCGTAATTTGCTTGTTATACTGTTGGATATTTTTGTATCCTCACAAAAAAGAACTAGCTTAGACGATACAATCTTCACTACTATGAAAAGATTTCTACCAAACGTTTTATTCTTTTTTCTTTGCTTTGCGGCGAAGAGCCAAACAACCTGGTCTGATGGCATCGGGCAACTTTTTCAGCAGAATTGTGTGCAGTGTCACCGCGCTGGTGGAGTGGCTCCGTTTTCTTTGGAAACCTATGCAGATGCGAATGCCTTTTTGTTCGCAATTCAAAATTCCATCGTTTCCAATACTATGCCGCCCTGGACACCCGATCCGAACTACAAAAACTTCGCGCATGAACGCGTCATGGCAAACAGTGACAAGATGAGCATCTTAGATTGGATCAATAATGGTGCTCCAGAGGGAGATCCGCAACAAGCACCATCTATTCCAATCTATTCCACGGGGACTCAGCTAGGATCAGTGGATTTGTCATTAACGATTCCATTACATACCGTTAGTTCCGCAACTGATGAATACTATAATTTCGAATTGGCCTCCAATTTGCCTCAAGCCATGTATGCGAGTGCAGTGGAAGTATTACCTGGCAATCTCGAAGCGGTACATCATGTTCTGATTTTTTCGGATTCAACCAATAACCCCATCGATCCAACCTCAATGGGAGGAACAGGTTCGAACGCATCTAAATTGATTTATGCATATACGCCAGGAGCGCAACCGTATTTTACACCGCCTGGAACGGGATTTCGATTGCCAGCAAATACACGCATTATTATGCAGGTGCATTATGCCCCAGGATCACTAGGTGCTACGGATCAAACAACGGTTAATTTCAAATTAAATATGGGACCCATGAGAGAAATTTTTGTGGATCCTATATTGCATCATGGAAACATGACGAATGGTCCTTTGTACATTCCCGCCAATCAAGTACGAACATTCAATCAGCAGTATACAATTCAAGGAAATGCAACGCTATTGTACGTTTTTCCCCATATGCATTTGATTGGAAGGTCCATTAAATCTTGGGCAAATCTTCCCGTAACAAATGACACAGTACGTTTCATTGATATTCCTGAATGGGAGTTTCATTGGCAAGACAATTTTATTTTCCCGAATACCGTTTTGCTGCCTTTTGGTGCGACAATTCGATCCGAAGCCGTTTACGACAATACGACTAACAATCCAGAAAACCCATCGAATCCACCGCAAAATGTGTTTGAAGGTGAGGGAACGTATGACGAAATGATGTACGTGTTCTTTGCCTACATGCCATACCAATCAGGAGATGAGTATATTATTGTAGACGATCGAATTTCGGTGAAGGGAGCAACTCAATTATGTAACGGACAATCAGTTCTTTTGGAAGTTATTGAAGGAATTGGGTACGCCTACCAATGGTATCTTGATGGGGTGGCAATTGCGGGGGCAACTAGTTCAAGTTATACAGCAATTTCGCAGGGTGATTACACTGTCGAAATTTCATTGGGTCCCAATACCGTACTTTCAGAGCCCGTTACTGTAAGTATTGGTAGCAATCCAACGGTCGGGATTGCACCACCTTCAATTACACACATACCTTTCGGTGGTAACGTCTATTTGGAGGCCGTTGCAAGTGCGAATGTGAGCTATCAATGGTATCAAGATGGAGTGCCTATTTTTGGAGCAAATGATTCTATTTATAATGCGACGATAAATGGTGCGTATTCTGTTGTCGTGTATGATGGTTGCTTCGCTGTCTCTGATACGGTGACGCTCACCGCTGAGGCTTCTTTGTTCGAATTGGAAGTGAACAATTACCAGCTGTACCCGAACCCTGCACAGGACAACATTACATTGGTTCAGAAAGAAAACAAGTTGCTGGTGTACCGTTTGGTGAATCTGACTGGAAATGTTTTTGATACAGGATGGATCACAACTTTCAAGCAGGAACTCGATTTGAATGGATTGGAAAACGGCGTTTACTTTTTGCAACTGGAAGATGTACAAAGCGGTCGGAAGGTTTCATTGAAGTTTGTTCGAAACTAAATTATTGGTTGAAAACCTGTTGAAATTATCTTTCTTTAATTCTTTCGTTCGAAGCGGAACGTTTCAAAAATACACGTATCTTTGTCCCGATGGAAAGGCAAGTAATTCTCAATGCGAAACATGTTGAACTTACACTAAATCGCCTTTGTTATCAACTCATAGAAACTCACAACGATTTTTCAGACTCAGTGCTCATTGGACTTCAACCCAGAGGTGTCAACGTTGTTACGCGGCTCAAAGAGCGATTGGAAACCATTCTTGGACACGAAGTAATCTGCGGGAACCTGGATATTACCTTTTACCGTGATGATTTTAGAAGACGTGAAACACCTTTGATTCCAAGTGCAACGAATATCGATTTTGTGATTGAAAACAAAAATGTCGTGCTAATTGATGACGTGCTTTATACGGGAAGAACGATTCGCTCGGGACTGGATGCGTTGCTTGCATTTGGTCGGCCATCTAAAGTAGAGTTACTCACGATGATCGATCGCCGTTTCAAACGCGATTTGCCAATTCAAGCAGATTACGTCGGAAAAACAGTCGACACATTGATTTCTGAGCGCGTTTCTGTGGAATGGAAAGAATTAGAAGGAGAAGATAAAGTCGTGCTATTTACACCGGATAACAATGGATAATTTAAGTGTTGATCATCTTACAGGAATTAAAAACCTGACTGAAAATGACATTCAACTCATTTTCAAGACGGCGGATGCGTTTAAAGAAGTGATCAATCGTCCGATTAAAAAGGTGCCTTCCTTACGCGACATAACAATCGCTAACCTTTTCTTTGAAAATTCGACAAGAACCCGACTTTCTTTTGAATTGGCAGAGAAACGACTTTCAGCAGATGTCGTCAATTTTTCTGCTGCCAGTAGTTCCGTGAAAAAAGGAGAGACCCTCATTGATACGGTGAACAATATTTTATCCATGAAAGTGGATATGGTTGTGATGCGTCATCCGAATCCAGGTGCGGCGAAATTCCTATCCGAACGCGTAGATGCCCGAGTGGTCAATGCAGGTGACGGGACACACGAACACCCTACGCAAGCACTACTTGATGCCTATTCTATTCGAGAACGTTTGGGGAATGTAGCTGGTAAAAAAGTCGTTATCGTTGGAGATATTTTGCATTCGAGAGTAGCACTTTCCAATATTTATTGTCTCCAAAAATTAGGCGCCGAAGTGATGGTGTGCGGACCAACAACTTTGATTCCGAAGTACATTCACGAATTGGGCGTAAAAGTAGAACACAATTTATTACGCGCGTTGGAATGGTGCGACGTTGCTAATATGCTGCGAATCCAGTTGGAACGTCAGGATATTAAATATTTCCCCTCGCTTCGAGAGTATACCATGCAATATGGTTTGAACAAAGAAATTTTGGAGAAATTACCCAAGGAAATTATCGTGATGCACCCAGGTCCTATCAATCGTGGCGTCGAAATTACGAGTGATGTAGCGGATTCAAAACAAGCGATTATTCTGGATCAAGTAGAAAATGGAGTCGCTGTTCGAATGGCAGTTATCTATTTGTTAGCATCAAAAATAAAGCGGCAATAAAAAATTGCTACATTTGAAAGAAACAATTCACAAATGGACTTTACCGTAACTCAAGAGAACACAACAGCAATTGTACAAGTGAATGTGGAGCGTCTAAACGCATCCAATGCTGCAGGTTTGAAAGCTGAGTTGGTATTATTGAATAAAAACAGTGTGAACAACATTATAAACAAAACATTGTGAAGAAGATTTTGCACCTCCATTCTCACTAACATGAGAAGTACCTAATAACCACCTACAAACAGCAAAGTTTTCATGAATCAATTATAAGGCCT
>JBNKGN010000090.1:0-10705 GCA_050289845.1 Crocinitomicaceae bacterium
TGTGCTTTGCCATTGCAATATTCCTAATCGCAAAGAAATTCTCATTACCTCAAACTACATTTCTCTCCTGGTTTGTCGGTTTTGTATTAATGTGGATAGTAGTTTGGAATATGGACGTGCTCCCATCTGGAATATTAGTTTTTGCTATTCCACTAAGTTTATTTGAATCTTTTCTGGCAAGTTTCATCATTAAAAAATTAAGCAACTAAATTGGTTTCAAGACAAAAGGGGCAAGTATCAAGACTAAAACCGCAAGCGGGATAAAGATTCCATCAACTTTAAACCTGAAAAAAGGAGGCCAGCCTTAGATCCAAACAATGTTTATCTTGGACACAAATGGCGCCCAGACTTTTGGAGATATTACGATGGGAAATTTGATTCCAATGGAAAAAAAACAGGGAACTGGAAATGGACATACAGCAATGGAAATACCTTAGCAACAGCACAGTTCGACAATGACACAATTTCAGGTGTGCTCAAGATCTACTCATATAAGGGAGTACTATTGGATTCTATCCCAGCAGGAGATCGAAAACTACAACCTCAGAATTTGCATTGAAATTGATTATCCTTCTTCGAATATCCAGACCAACCATTTAAAACAACGAACGCCTAATTAAAACAAAACAAATGATTGCAAACACTCCGAAACCTCCCTACTACGCCGTTATTTTTTCCTCTCTGAGAACCGATATCGACGATGACTACGGAGAGGTTGCCGACAAAATGGTTGAATTAGCGAAAGTTCAAGAAGGATTTTTGGGCATGGAATCCGCAAGAAATGAGCTCGGTATTACAGTGTCGTATTGGAGCGATTTAGACGCCATAAAAAAATGGAAGGAAAACACAGATCATTCCATCGCCAGAGCTAAAGGAAGAAAAGATTGGTACAGTGCCTTCAAAACGCGAATCGCAAAAGTGGAACACGATTATGGCTTTGACAAAGATGCGTCCTAACACCGTCGCTGTAACATTCGGTTAAAAATCACTTATAGCAATATGCGACTAGAACTACTTGCGTTTTTATTTCTTTGCGGTCTTTCTTTCGGTCAGGAAACGCCTATGCAATTCGGCTCCGAAATCATGGTCTATCACATGATTGGACACACGATGAATAAACAGCCGAATCTTGTCATTATCGATTCCAAAGGCGTATTTATTGAAGACAGAGATTCGTGTTATCAAATTCTCAAAGAGGGCGCTGGCGAACATTCGGTAACTACAGCATTTATAGACAATGGAGACACTGTTTTCCCTCAGAAATACACCTATAATTTTATTTACTTGCCTGATCCGAAAATTCAATGGACAGCGATGGAGCAATTTCGAATGCGTGATCTACCAGAAGGAGCATACAACACAATTGGACTTCATAGAGACAGTCTCTCGTTTTTAAAAGATTTTGAAGTACACCACTTCAATCCCAACCTTCCCGAACTGAAATGGGAAGTCGTTAATGGAATTATTTTCATCTCCGGAATGAAAGGCCGCCCCCTTACTTTGGGCCCTGGAAATAGCTTGCCTGATACTATCATAGATCAAATAAAAACAATGGGCGACACAGTGGGAATTTCTATGACGCTTAGCATACGCGGAGAAGATGGCGTGACCGGACAAATTGGAGGTAGTATCCGTTTGATTCAATTGGACGGCATCGCATACGATAAGCACAGAGATCCTTGGTATTTCTATCACCACTTCGCTGACACACTTCCAATTACCCAGAAGCAATTGTTCTCCGAAGATACATTGACGCTGCACAATCCCGGACGGCTTTACATAAAAATGCCGCGCTTAAAAGATGATTACTATTTCAAATGGGACAATGGAATCGGTTATTGTTATGACGTCCCGTATACAAAAGTGGAAGCGGGAAACGGCTATCTCATTGTGGACGAACACATGATTCATGGTGACTACCAACTCCTACTCAAATATGACCAGGACATTCACACGATTGACATTCACTCAGGACTTTGGATTGATCCTCATTTTGCTAAAAAGACAGTGCGGATTACATATCCCGAATGAGGATAAAAAATGACAGAAAGCGACCTGCCACGAAACTAATCGCTTTTTTAAGGGGTCAACTAGCTTGCTTACGCAAACACTTTGTAACAGCATCAATTAATTCGATGTACTCGTAGGGTTTTATGATGTACTGAACCGCACCTAAATTCATTCCTTTCGCAATATCATCTTTCTCCACTTTAGCCGTGAGGAAAATAAACGGAGGAATGTTGGATCCGTCAAGGTCTCGGTTAATCGAACTTAGCAATTCAAAACCACCCATCACCGGCATATCAACATCACACAATACAAGATCGGGTTGCATGTCAATTATAGAAATATACGCTTCCTTTCCATTTTTTGTCGCTACTACAGTATATCCTACTAATTCTAAAATATTCTGCAATGTTTCTCGAATGTCTTTGTCGTCTTCAACAATAAGTACTCGTTTCATATCGATATTTTTTTTTAATATTAGTATTTACCTGCGTTGGTCTCCAATTGATCTGCGAAAGCCATCATTCCTTTGTTGCGTTATTCACAAAAAACAAGAAATTCACATGCATGATGTTGTAATTTGCAGGTTTTATCCACTGGATTTAAACAAATTCATCAACTCAGCTTTCTTGCGGAGAGAAACAGCCACCATTGAACCGTCGGTCATGATCAAATGCCCACTTTTTCCACGAACAAATTTTTCCGCAAAATCCATGTTAATGATTGTCGATTTATGAATTTTCAGAAAGCCTTTGCTGATTAGTAACTCTTCGAATTCCTTCATTGGTTTTGACACCAATATTTTCCGGTTATTAACAAGATAAAAAGTGCAATAAGCACGCTCTGCCTGGCATTTTATTATGTTTTTAAATGGAATTAAATCGAGTCCTTCATCGCTGGGAATCGCCAGTTTGTCTAGCGACTTTTCCTGGTTCGCAGTAATACCTTTGCCTCCATTCGCTAAGAGTTTCTCTCGCCTCTCTAAACGCAAACGAATGGTATCGAGAACATCAGTATATTCAAATGGTTTCAGAATATAATCATCAGCCCCCAATCCCATACCTGTTCTAACGTCATTATTGTCCACTTTCGCTGTGAGAAAAATGAATGGCGGAATGATTTGTCCCTGTAGGCGTTGATTGATTGTTGTAAGTAGCTGAAAGCCGTCCATTTCGGGCATATCAACATCACACAAGACGAGTTCTGGCCGTAGCTCCATGATTGCATCGAAGCCTTCTCTTCCATTCTTCGCCGAAGCGACTGAGTACCCTGACAATTCAAGGATATTGACCAACGTTTCTCTTACGTCTTTATCATCTTCAATTACGAGCAATTGTTGCATAAATATTACTTTTAATAAGTGAAATTTTAAATACGGATCCAACATTTTCCTGACTTGAAACTGAAAGGTGGCCACCATTCATCTCAATATAATCTTTGGCAATGGTGGAGCCCAAACCTGTACCATTATAGTCCCCAGAATTTGATGCCCGATAAAAAGGTTCAAACAGATGCTTGAGATCCTTTTTCGGAATTCCGATGCCGTAGTCTTTTATTAATATTTCAATGTTTTCATTTTCATAAACAAGCGTTAGTGAAGGATCCTTTGCACCTCGAGAATATTTCAGTGCATTCGAAACCAGGTTGGAAAGTGCATGCTCCATTAGTTTCGGATCCAGATACACATCCTCACTGTTTCCTTTGACATCAAAGCCTATTTTTCTTCCATCTTCCTGAATCTCATTATAATTCGTGACAATTTCTTCACACAGCCCTACCAAATCGACCCATTGGAATTTCGGCTTGATATTTCCTGAATCAATTTTACTTAGAATGAGTACTTCGTCCATTAAATTGGTCATTCTTCTAATTTGTCCTTTCACCCTTTCATAAACTTGATCGAAACTTGCTTTGAAATCGCCTTTCAATTCACTTTTTTGTATATCAAGAATGGCCATACTCGCTTGAATAACGGATAATGGCGTTCTAAATTGATGTGAAGCCGTCGAAACAAAACGTGATTTTAATTCACTTAATTCTTTCTCCTTTTCCAAACTCAAGGACAGTTCAAGTTGCGCCTTTTCCAGATCAACTGTACGTTCGAAGACCTTCATCTCAAGTTCTCGTGTAAAGGCTTCTTTCATTTTCTGAATTTCTTTTTGTTCAGATATATCTCTAAGAATACTAGAAACCCCCTTCACTTCCCCTTTTTCGTTGAGAAGTGGAAAAATGGACATATTCACATGCATCAAACGATTTCCTTTTTTTAACTGAACCGTTTCATAGCTTTCTACCGAATATCCTTTTAAGACCTTCTGCATTATTTTGTAATGTGCTTTTCTCAGGCTTTTGGGGCCTAATTTAGCTACAGAAACACCCAACATTTCTTCTGCCGAGTACTCATACATTTTTTCAGCTCCTGAGTTCCAACTCAGCACAATGCCTTCAAAATCCGTACTAATAATTGCATCACTGGAATTGTAAACGATACCCGCCAGGTTGCTCAATTTCTCCTCTGCCTCCAGTTTTTTCTTTTTATCTTCAAGAGAGATTAAAAGTGTGGAACAGGTTGATAGAAATGGTGATAATTGTTGTACATCTTTATCGGCATATCCTTTAGGGCTGTTTCCGGCAACAACCAAACCGATCATCTCCTTCCCATTATAAAAAGGCATTGCAAGTATATTCCCAACCTCCTTTTGACCTTCATGATTCTGATTTTCAATTATTTCAGGCTGTACATTGTCAGCAATAACGTAGTCATTCTGAAGCACTACTTGCTCCATGATCATTTTCACCTTCTGGCAACCAATCCCGTGCGATTCTGCTTCTTTTACATTTGAATCTGAAACGGCCGAAAATGCCAATACCTCAGTTTCCACTTTTTTCGTTCGACTATCGACTTTAACAATACAGCCAAATTCACTTTTCGTCAGCTCAAGGATTTTTTTAATAATTAGCTCGAACGAGTCAGAAGTGCTATGTGCCGCTATAAACGCTCCTTGAATTTCCGTCAAAGAAGTTAATATATCTCTCGTTTTTATTTGTTCCGTAACATCCTTCGCTGCCGCGTAAATACTATTGGTTTTCACATCCGACGCAGAAGCCCATAAGAACCATTTGTACTCTCCATTTTTACACCGATATCGATTGATAAAATCCAAGGTCTCTTTGCCTTTGGAAAGTTGCTCAAGTTCAAGGAGTGTCGCCTCAACATCGTCAGGATGTATAAATTCTACAAAGGGCTTGGAATACAACTCCTCATCGCTGTACCCCAATATTTCTGTAAATTTAGGATTCACTTTTTTAAATGTTCCATTGGTATCGGCAATGCACAACATGTCCATCGAAATCGAAAAGTACTTTTTGAATTGACTAATTTCTTTTTCCACTCGAACTTTTTCGATAAACGTGCCGATTTGTGAGCCTATGAAAGAAAACAGGTTGAAGTCTTCATCATCATAAACATTCTCAGTGTATAGACATTGAACGGCGAGCACTCCAATCGCCTCATCGTCAACCATAAGAGGAACTCCTAGCCAAGATTTTGCCAATTCTCCGTATATCTGCAATCCGAGTTCTTTTTGCAAGGCTTTCGGTTCCTTACCGTTTAAGACCAATCCTTTTTTGGTACGAATGATATACTCAGACAAACCATTGCCATCTACTCTCGGAGGGGGCATGTCCTTAAGTATTTTCTTATCCTCCGTTTGAAAAAACAAGGCCAACTCCTTCTTCTGATGATCGTATTTCGAAATATATAAATTGTGAAATGGTTTAATTTTCTGGAGCTCGGAGAAAATAAATTCGCAAAAATCACTGAGACTTAATGAACTGTTCAATTTATTGGCGACAGCATCAATAACATTGTTCCGAATTTCTGATTTTTTTCGCGCAGTGATTTCCGTAGAAATGATAAGAACATTTTGAATGCTTGTCCCTACATCTATTGGTGACATGCGTATTGAGTACCATATATCTTTACCTGGTTTCTGGTACATGTTAAGTTCAAAACTCTGTTTTTTACCCGAAAATGCTTTATTCAAGTAGGAATGGAATTGCTGAAAACAATGGGCAGGAATGACTTCATCTAAACAAACACCGAGCGCATCTTGTGGATTTACTCCAATAAACGATTTGTTCATGTAGGTAATTCTCAAATCACGATCGATTGTGTAAATGACATCTGGTGAATGGTTATTGATAATTGTCAACTTATTCTCCGAATCCGCAAGTTTCGTCTCACTTTCCAAACGCTGAAGTTCGGCCGAAGTTCGTTCTGAAAAAATTTGTAGTGTAGACGCCGCAATTTGAGAATTGCTGATTTCATTTTCATTCAACAACACGATAATACCGATTGAGTTTCCTTCTCTGTCCATGAGAGGACACCCTACATAGCCTGTAATTCCCATTTCTACCAAGAGCTGATCGTCAGGAAAAAGTTCTTGCACGCCTTGATTGTAAAAACAAACCTCAGAATCCATCACGTTTGCACAAGGTGTTCCCGCTAAAGAGTATTCCATTTCTCCAAGAATCTCCCCTTTTCCAACCCCACCAATCACCCGTATTCTATTGCTATCCATCAATTCTCCTACGAAAGCATAATCAACTTGCAATGACCTCGTTAAATAATGACAAACGTTATTGAAAAACGCTTCACCATTCATTAGTGTAAAATTGTTCGCTAGATTGTGGAACGCCTGTTCATGCATTCTCAATTCTGTCATATCTACGGTCGTCCCGATGTATCTTGAGGGGAGTTCCTTCGACTGTAATTCAAGTACGCACCAGCTTTCGACATAGCGGATCTCACCATTCGAACAATTAATTCTGTAGGAAAATCGAACATCATTTCGACGTGTTCTTAAAGAATCCAGCTGCTTTTTGACCTCCTTTCTATCATCTGGATGAATGGCTTTAATCCAATTATCATAGCTTGGGTGGAAGGAATCTTGATTAAGGTCGAATATTCGGTACATCTCATCGGACCATACAATAGAATTGGTTTCAATATCCCAATCCCAGGTACCTATTTGTAATAGGTGTTCGGCGTCATTTAGTAAACGACTTTTTTGTGAAAATTTTCTCTCGAGTTCATTGACTTTCGAAATATCTTTAAACAATACCTGCTGATACGGCACACCTTCTAGCTGTAAATCAATAAAATGACACTCAACCCAAAAGCTTGCGCCATCTTTTCGCTCAAATTCGCGTTCAACTATGGTACATCCATTATTTCCCGATTCTTTTTGAGCCTCAACACCATAAATGTGTTCTGAACACACTATTTCCTTAGGGACAGGCAGCCCCAAAACATCTGTTTCACTCCCAATTTCGAATGCGTCTCGATAGGCTTGATTCACGTACGCAATTGAAGCAAAATCATGGACAAGAATCGCATCCGGCAACCGCCCCAAAAGGTGGTCAAACGATTCAATAAAAGACTTGAGATTACTGTTTAAAATATCCATCGACAATTACAACTTTTAAAAAAAATAGTTTAGGTAATTGCAACGGTAGGTAGTAGCTGCCTTGTTTAATACAATACAGCGCTCCCTTAAATATACGTTCTTTTTAGTAAGTATTTATACTCAAACTTTCCTGATCCCTAAAAATAATTTCCCAAAGTTCATTTTCCTTTCCGAACGTAATTACTTTGCGAAGTAACCGCAACTAGAGCATCATTTCATCCATCTGAATTATTACGTTGCCCTTCTTGTGCCCTGAATCCACGTGCGCGTGCGCTTCAGCAATGGCTTCTAAAGGATAGATTTTGTCAATGACAGGCTTTAACTGTCCCAATTCCATTAATTTCTTAAAATACGCCATATCTTCTGCGGTTTCTTTTATCACGCCGGAAATCACTTTTTTAGAGCCAAATATCGATGTTAAAGCGCCTCTCACCATTTGTCCCATGCTGGCAGAAGCCATTAAAAGTGTCCCTGTCTTCTTTAAAGAACGCATGCTTGGTGCGAATGGGCTCTTGCCCACTGTATCAAAAATCACATCGTACTCAACGCCATTCTGCGTGAAATCCTCTTGTGTATAGTCGATGATTTCGTCGGCGCCAAGACAACGCACTAATGCTCTATTTTTACCACTACAAACGGCTGTTACGTGTGCTCCACTTTCTTTCGCGATTTGAATGGCAATAGTACCAATCGCTCCCGAAGCTCCGTAAATGAGGATTTTTTGGTCTTTTTGAAGTTGTCCTTTTCGGAGAAAATGGCGCGCCGCAGTTCCGCCGAATGGTATCGCTGCAGCTTCATTAAAGGAAGTGTTTTCTGGTATCAAAGCCAAAGTGCCATCTTCGCTAATACATTGATATTCCGCATGTGCTCCGAAAGCCATTCCCGTTGTTCCAAAAACCTTGTCGCCTACTTTGAATTTTGTCACAGCCTGTCCTACTGCTGCTACTTCACCAGCCACAACGACTCCTAAAACTGATTTTCTCGGTCGTTTGAACCCGAAAATAAATCGGATAATAAATGGATCTGCTCTTCGAATACGTGCATCACCAGATGAAACGGAAGAGGCGTGAATTTTTACTAAAATTTGATCTTCTTTTGGTTTTGGAATGGCTTTGTCAGCGAGTTGTACGAAACTCGGATCTCCATATTTTGTGCAAATTGCTGCTTTCATAATCGTGTAAATTTGATGGTGAATTAAATCTTTTCGAAGGTAAATTTGTAGCGATACAATTGTGTCTCGTCATACCCCTCTTCGATGCACAATGCCAATAATTTTTGCTTAACTTTTTGAACGAGTTGCTTTTGCGTACCCGTCACCTCCACAATCGCTATTTTATCGTCACAGATGTGAAAACTCACGACCACGAAATCTTGATGATCAGCATCGAGTTGTACTTCGCTCAAATCGAGTATTAACTTCTCTCTAAGTTCTTTTTGCAAACATGGATTGTCGGCAGCCATACTGATATTAGTGATAATAACTCCCGCCATGAATAATAACTTTTTCATATACATTGTTTTAAATAATGCTGCAGTTTGCGTTGTATTGCAGCGTAATTGTGAGACAAATGTATCGACATGAGCGCGCCTAAAAGTTCTGAATTGCAGACAGGTGTTCCGAATTATAAATCCGAACGTAATAGGAAAAATGCTACGTATTTTTGGGCGTTAAACCGTCTTTTTTGAAGCGACTAGCGTTGATTGAGGTACTGTTTGGGGGTCAGACCTGTTTCCTTTTTGAAATAGGTATTGAAGACGGTCTTGGAATTAAATCCGCATTCGTATGCCAAACCGATTAAAGTCAACTTTGCATTCGCGGGATCCTGCACCAATTGCTTGAAGGTTTCAATTCGGTATCGGTTGATGAATTCATTGAAACTCTTTCCGAGATGTTCATTCAGCAGCCAGGACAACTGATTCGGGTGAATTTCAATTTGACCGGCAAGACTACGCAACGTGAGTGTTGGATCTAGGTAAGGTTTTGCTGCATCGACATGTTCCAACAATCGCGAGGTAACGCTTTTGGTCGCTTCGGCATCGAGAAGTGCCTTCTTCTTTTTCCTGGTTGGTTCTACGGGTCCGCCGGGGAAAATTATTTGATGAAATGCTGCATAACGCGGGTCGGCTTTAATTGGAGCCACAATTGGATCAGCGTAACGCAACAAGAGCAACGAGGATTTTTTTTCGATCCCTTGTTGCACCCATTCAAACGCACTATCCAGATTTCCTGAAGCAGCGTGAATCATAAAAACGAAGGAATCCGATGTAAAGCCATCGGGAGATAGTGCATCTTCCTTCAAAATTTCAAGATATTTCTGGGTATTAATCTGATCTTTCTTTAGCGCGTACGCCAAACCGATCGCACCGTTTCTTTCGCCAGCCACAATCGAAGTTTCTAAAGCATCAAAATAATGAATGACTTCCTCGTATCTTCCTAGCATGAGTAAAGTCAAACATTTGACCGAGTGCGCAGGCAGATTTTTAGGATTCACTTCCAAACAATCATTTAATTTGGACAATGCAGCAGAATAATTCTCGGTCATATAATCCAAATAGGCGCTATAGAACAATGTTTCTTGAGACAGAGGATCAATACCCAAAGCAATTTCCAAATGTTCTATTGCCAGATCCTTTTTTCCACTTAGTACCTGTAAAAACGACATAAATTGTTGCGCTTCCACATAGTTCGGTTTCAATTGAATGGACTTTCGTGCGTGCAACATAGAAGCACTAAAATTACAATCGGTAAAAAACGTTTGATTTGCCTTTTGATAATAGATTTCAGGGTTCTGAGGATCAAGAGCAAACGCCTGATCCACAAGCGCATTGGATTTCCCCCAGGCTTCCTCGAAGGACAATACGCCCGTCATCGCCATAAAACTGTACACATCACTCAAACCAACAATTGATTCAACATGATTTTCATCCAGTTGTAGTGCTTTCAAAAAATACGTTTCCGAAATTTTAATATCCTCTGCGTTCCATTTGTTTTTATGGAATTTTGCCATCAACGAATACTCGTAGGCGTTGATATCATTTGTCTGTTTTTTTACAAGATGATCTTGCAATTCAAAGTGGCCAAAGTTTTCTCGAATTTTATCTGCGATGAGAATACTTATTTCGTCCTGAATCTCAAAAATATTTTTCAATTCCCGATCCCAGGTTTCCGACCAAAAATGAACATCTTCTGCCGCCTCGATCAATTGCGCTGTGATTCGAATGACATC
>JBNKGN010000091.1:0-10546 GCA_050289845.1 Crocinitomicaceae bacterium
GGGTTTCTTGATCGCCATTTAGGTAGACATACTATAGTCTAGGTGGCAGCTGTTTGAGCTCAACAGGAGGGGTTTCAAGATTGATCTGTTACTCCAAGTCTTGAAATTCCACATCTTCTTCTGCTAGATTGAAGTAGTCAACAACATCATCTAGACATGGTGGTGATAACTGTTCTTCAAGAGTGGTTGCCATCACTTGTTGAAGGAGGTCCTCTTCTAGCTCGTCCTCTTCTAGCTAGTCAAGAATTCTTGATATCCCACTGCCATCGTCAGACATTCACCATCGTCGGTCCCTCTAAGCAATGCACGGCGAGGGACTCCAATTAGGATGAAGGTCAAACCAGGGTGATGAAAGATGTGGTACTCCAAGCACATCTTACTCCCCTCTATTATTGTGGTTGTGGGAACCACGCCCTTGCACTGCAAGTTCTTTCCCAGCTGCCACTGTAAAATCTTGGTTGATGGTATAAGTGGCTACATATCAATAATGGATGCTTCATCCAATAGAAACATACTCAATTCGTTGGCGTCACCAATTGTTTGTCCATTGTAGGATTTCCCATAAAAATACGAAACATCAGGGAACACATAAAACGCACCTCCTGGTGTATTTGCCTTCACCCCTTCGATTTCTTTGAGTGCATCCAAAACCAATGTTCGTCTGTTCGCAAAAGCTTTCACCATATCGCTGACTTCAGAAGGATCTGCATCCATTGCTGCAATCACGGCACGTTGAGTAATCGAACACGTTCCGGAGGTAAATTGTCCTTGAATTTTGGAACACGCCCCAGCAATTTCTTTGCTTGCGCCAAGATACCCCAAACGCCAACCTGTCATCGCCCACGCTTTTGAAACACCATTAATGGTCACCACTTGATCATAGATATCGGCAAACTGCGCCAAACTTTCATGTTTTGAATCGAAATTGATGTGCTCGTAAATCTCGTCACAGATCACTACCAGGTTTGGGTATTTCACAATGACATCAGCCAAAGCGCGTAATTCTTCTTTATTGTAGACCGATCCCGTTGGATTGCACGGAGTCGAGAAAATCATCATTTTCGTTTTTGGAGTAATCGCCGCTTCTAGTTGCGCTCCGGTGATTTTAAAGTCGGTATCAATGCCTGCACTCACGATTACGGGTTCTCCTTCAGCTACCTTGACGATTTCGACATACGAAACCCAATACGGCGCTGGAACGATTACCTCATCTCCTGGATTGACAAGACTAAGAACGGCATTTGCGATCGATTGCTTTGCCCCTGTTGACACAACAATTTGGTCGGGTGCATAATCGAGATTGTTGTCGCGTTTGAATTTTCGGGAAATTGCCTGACGTAAATCGAGGTAACCAGGAACGGGCGTGTAGGTTGTGTAATTTTCCTCCATTCCTTTGATCGCCGCGGCTTTAATGAAATCTGGTGTATGAAAATCAGGTTCTCCAAGACTCAGCGAAATCACGTCTTTACCTTGCGCTTTGTATTCGCGGCTCTTTTGAGACATTGCGATGGTTGCAGACTCCTCCATCGACTGCAATCTTTCCGATAATTCAATCATATTTTTCCGTTCTATCGTTTTGTGAGTACAAAGCTACAATAATGTAGAAATAGCATGGTGCGAATTCCCCGAAAAACAATCGAATTTTAAATTCAAAATGTGGATAATTTCGCAAAAAGGCATCCGAGCGACTCATTTATTGCTTTAATTTCGCAACCGACATGACCGAAGATCGATTCATCGACATAGAAAAACTGATAGCAAGCAAAAATCCAAAGCTGCTCAAACGCCTCCCTAAATTTGGGATTCGCTATTTGAAGCATATTCTGCATCAGGAGGAAATCAATGAATTCATTGCGGACCACAAACATCTAAAAAACACGGATTGGTGTCGTGCAGTAGTGGATTACATGGGGATTTCGATTTCCGTCAAGCACAAAGAACGCATTCCGAAAGATGGAAAAATTGTTCTTGCTATGAACCACCCTTTGGGAGGCATGGACGCCATGATTTTGGTCACTGCACTAATTGGACATCGGGAAGATTTAAAGTTTATTGTCAATGATCTACTGCTGAACCTGGAAAATATGCAAGGAATGTTTGTCGGAGTGAACAAACATGGCAAAAACAAGACTTCGATTCGGGAGCAAATCAAAGCGCTTTTTCAGTCCGACGAGGCGGTTTGCATCTTTCCAGCAGGATTGGTCAGTCGAAAAAAAGGCGGAGAAGTGATGGATTTGGAATGGAAAAAAACCTTTGTTACCTATGCGAAGGAATTCGACCGAACCATTGTTCCTATCTACATTGACGGGCGATTGTCTAAATTTTTCTACGGTCTTTCAGCACTTCGAAATAGCATTGGCATCAAAACAAACATTGAAATGTTGTATCTTTCCAATGAACTATTCAAACAAAGAAACAAGCATTTTGAATTCATCGTGGGCGAACCTATTCCAGCGGCTTCCCTGCCAAGAGATGAAGACGATGCAGCACAAGCACAAAAAATTAAAGCAACAGTCTATCAATTGCGTAAAGAATTGACAAATGGATAATATTATTGCACCTATCGACAAACAAATCTTAAAGCGCGAATTGAACAGCGATCGTTTTCTGCGTAAAACACGGAAAGGTGACAATGAAATCTATGCCGTTAACGTACACAATGCACCCAATGTGATTCGTGAAATTGGTCGACTCCGAGAGGTAACCTTTCGTGCAGCAGGTGGTGGTACGGGATTGGCTTTGGATTTAGACGATTTCGACACTTCCGAAAATTGTTATCAGCAACTCATCGTTTGGTCGCCTGAAGACGAAGAAATTATTGGAGGCTACCGCTATATTTTGTGCAACAATGTCGTTCCAAGTAATTCGGAAGAAATTGCCTTGTCGACAGCACATTATTTCGATTTCACGGATGCTTTTATTCAAAATTACCTCCCAAATACGATCGAATTAGGACGCAGTTGGGTACAACCAAACTTTCAGCCTTCGGTAAATCCACGAAAAGGGCTTTTTGCTTTGGACAATATCTGGGACGGTTTGGGCGCGGTGACCTTAAAACATCCAGAAATCAGCTATTTCTTCGGAAAAGTCACGATGTATCCGACGTACAATACGGAAGCACGGGATTTCTTGCTGCACTTTATGCACCACTATTTCCCGGACAACGAAAAATTGATGAAACCTTTTCACGCGTTGCAACAATCGTACGACAAAGCTGCCTTTGATGCCATTTTGGAAGGTTGTGATTTTAAAGAAGGATTCAAACGCCTGAATTCCTTTGTGCGGGAACGCGGTGAATTTATCCCGCCACTGGTGAACATTTACATGAACTTGTCCCCCACCATGAAAACTTTTGGAACGGCGGTGAATGCGGAATTTGGAAATGTGGAAGAAACGGCAATTCTTGTGACTTTAAAAGACATTTATCAAGACAAGAAAGAACGTCACATGCAATTGTAAGTACTTACTGCGGGTCCTGATACACATATTGACGCATCGCATAACCTTCGCTCTGAATGGTGCCCGTGCATTCAAATCCCAAACGTTCGTAGAGTGGAAAATTCTTTGGGTTGGACGTCTCCAAGTAAATCGGTCGTTGTTTCCTCCACGGATCGGCGATTAAGCCTTGAATCAATTTCGTTCCATTTCCGGTACCCTGAACCATCGGATCCACCCCAACAAACCAGAGATAAACGTAATCCTCCACGGTCTTCTCATGATTTACCGAACGTTCTCGTTTCAGTACTTTTCGCAAGCGAAAGACACCGATTACCTGAAAGACCAACTTCAATTGCCATAAGAGACTCTTCAAAGTTGTCTTCTTCTTTTTGGGATCAACGAGGAGCATGCAGGCATTTTCATCATCCGTGACCACAATTTTCCCAAACTGTTCCGCCATCCAAATGGAATACTCCATCAAACGCTCCATACGACGGACCCGTTGCCGATCTTGTTTTACGATAAAATTCACCGATTTATTGGTATCGAACGCTTTGGTCAAAACTTCGATGATGCGTGCGTGATTGTTGGTCATTTAGAAATTTTCATTAAAAGTACTAATAGCGGTACAATTACGTCGTCTATTCAATAGTGATTAATACTTTTTGATGGTATGATCCAACCCACAGCGCTTGACCAATTCCTGGAGAAATACCGCAAATTCTTTGTCATAAAGTGACGGTGTATCGTAGGTCCAATCGGCTCCATTCGCCGTCGATATTTTGAGTTTATGCGGTTCGGAAAAAGTCAATAGCGATCCAAAAAACAACCATCCCTTCTCTGTGATGTGGTGCTACCGACACAAAGTCTAAATATTTAATACAGGTTGCTATATCCATTCCCCCACTTTTGTTCGCTCGTAAAGTACCTTTTTATAAGATAGTAACGGTTTGCAAATAGGCACAGCCGCCTAACAAATATAGTGCATTTGGCGGTTGGGTTTATTTGCGGTTATAGTTAGTCTTAACCATATCACCGAAATTTGCTGCTAAGTGTCTTACTTTTTTCAAGAGCTAAAAAAGTAAGCAAAAAGAGCCCTCGCGCCAGCAGAATAACCTTACCCTTTACGGACACCTGGCTTAAAATCGAAAAACTCCCTACGGTCAAACAGTTCCGATTTTTGAAGCCAGTTAGTCCTAAGGGTCCCAAGAACAATTCTACAATGCGCAAGTTGTGTACGTCAGAATAATGGGCTTTTTTGCGAAATCGCGAAGCAGGTGTTTTTCTATCCTTACTATTTACAAGCAAGTGGGCTTTGCTTTTCAAACTGTGGGAATTCGGCAAAGCTCATCAATTAACTATAACTTTCTAGTAGCCCCTAAGGTCACCTTATTTAATCACCAATTCGCCGCTGATATCTATTCTTCTGTCCGATTTCAAATCGGTGAACGACACCTTTAATTGACATGGATTGTTGACCGACGAGGTAGAAAACGTAAGTGTAATTGGCAGTTGACTGGTTTTAAACACATCATAGTCCACACCTTCGTCTCCAAATTCTTCCAAAAGATTTGGGTTGGAAATGATCGGATTTCCATTTCTATCAACTATTTCAATTGACATGGCGGGAAACACTTTCTTCTCGATTACCTCAAGTCCATCCAATCCTTCTAACAATAAGATTAACTGACTTTTAAGACTTACGTTTTTGTTCGCTACCACCAATTGTTTTGTCTCATCCCAGAGATAAATATCCGTATAATCAATCGCGTTTGAAGTTACTTTTAGCACCTTATTTTTCTTCACCGTGAATGGCATTTGATACTGAAACGTTCCCTCCCCTTTTTTGTCCCAGATCTTTAT
This sequence comes from Crocinitomicaceae bacterium, assembly GCA_050289845.1. Lineage (GTDB taxonomy): Bacteria > Bacteroidota > Bacteroidia > Flavobacteriales_D > Crocinitomicaceae > UBA4466. The sequence continues at coordinate 5,302 of JBNKGN010000091.1, forward strand.
AAAAACGGTGTAATTTTCCTTGTCTTGACGCGGAAAAGCTGCAATAAAATTTGCATTTATTTCCAGGGGGAATTTGTCCGTTCCTTTCTTTAAATCAGCGAGTAAATCGAAGTGACTCAAAACCGTATCCTTTTTGCTGTCAAGAACATACAAAGAAAGACCTGGGGATACCTTTCCGTTTTTACGTTTTAATCCCGTTACGTTTTCAAACACGAAATTTACTCTTTCGCCGTAAACAAATTGATTTCTGTTTTCATTCGCTCCGTTCACCTGAATTACGATGTCATCACACCCAATTCCATCCCCTTTGGAGTAGGCGCCTGTTGTCAAATCTTTATGAGTGGACTGATTGAATTCGCACGAATTAAAGATCCATCCTATTAATAGCAATCCAATAAATGGTATACGCTTCATACTTATCCCCGTTTCTAAGCAATGTGCATTGAAACCAGTGGCTTTGCGCTTCGCTTATTTTTTCGAAGATAAAAGAAAGTCGGGAAATTGTGCTTATTGCGATGAATACAATGTATTTTCCTTTGGTAAAGCGTTACAAAAAAAGACTTGCGCCTTTCCCTTTATTTGTTGAGGGCTTCTTTTAGATGATTCTCGTAGTATTTGATCAATTGCGCTCTATTTAACGGTCCACCATGTCCCAAATAGTACCGTTGTCCCTTCTCCGAAAAGATTTTTTCAAAACTTTTTTTAAGATCCGACAAATTATCGTGAAAAGGAGGATGCTTCACACGGTCGTGAAAGATGACGCCACCAAGCAAAATTCCAGAAGCCATCATATCCATAATAATAACTTCTTCGTTCTCTAAAACGATGGACAGAGAACCTGGTGTGTGTCCTGGTGTATGAATGACTTTTCCTTGAATCCCCCATTCCCGCAAATCATATTCAACATCACCTTCCAATACGATTTCAGGTACGAACGGTTCTGTTTTCTGATTTTTAATTAACTGTTTGAAAAGCCACCACTGTGGTTTGTTCAGTTTCATCGTTGTAAGATCGGCTTTGCCCGTCAAATACGCCTCAAGATCCAGCTGATGTGCCAGGATGGGTGCATTAACTAGTTGTTTGAGTTTATTGGCACTTCCAAAATGATCAATATGCGAATGGGTGACAATGATGAGTCCTATATCTTTCATGTCGATTCCATGCTTTTTCAATTGCTTCAGGATTTTTTTTTCACTATTGGGAACTCCTGTATCAACTAATATGTGCTGATCTGTTCCTTTAATCAGAAAACAATTGATCATTCCTCTGGACCAAATGGCGATTGGGATTACTTTGTTCATAGTTTGTTTTTTTTGTCAAAACTATGGGGTATCCCACATCTTAAAAATCACATTTGTTACTTAATGATCTCCTTTCGGATGCGACTGAGAGATTGCGGTTTAATTCCCAGGTAGGAAGCCAAATCTTTTACGGCCGTATTCAATGCTATTTCGGGTTGCGTATTCAACAGTTTTAAATATCGCTCCGATGCCGACAAATTCTGGAGGGAATGTGCTCTTTCGGAAATGCGCCGAATTTGATCTTCGTACACATATTTACAAAATATTGACCAACTTGAAACGTCTGTATACAAACGCAAGTATGCCTCTTTTGAGATTTTTAACAACGTGCAATCCGACATGCATTGAATGTTTTCTTTGGATAAATCATTACTGAGAAAACTCTCGAACGAAGTCACGAAATCTCTGGATGTAGAAATTTGGGTGGTTATTTCATTTCCATCCTCTATATGATATGATCTAACGAAACCTTCAAGAATAAAGTACAGATAGTGCGATTGCGTACCTTCAGTTACCAGGTACTCATTTTTCATTGGGGTAATCTCTTGAAAATTCGAGGTTAAGCGTTCCTCTTCTTCTTCAGAGATGTTGACTTTCTTCTTAATCGTATCAATTAAAATCGTTTTCATCCCTCGTTGTATTCATTGTCCAATTCGGTGCAACATACGGATTTCTACCAAAATTTCCGAAGTTAGGTTTCCTCAATGGTTCATTCACTGAATAACCCGATCAATAATTACCCTACATTCCTCCAAAAAAGGGGCATATTGAACACTTCTCGTATAAAGCAAGTATAATTGTTGGTCTTTAACGACAAAGCACAGCGGCATGGGGTGGTATTTCTCCTTCCATTGAATTTTTAATTGCTCCAATACGCTACGGTCAGTGGTGTCAATTCTCCAATATTCGCATCCGATATCAAGTCCAGAAAACGTTCCGTCGTCATTTATTTGGGCGTAATAATACCCTTCCCCATTAATTAAAACCGGACTGTTGCTCATTGAATGTATGTCCTTATTTAATAAGTTGACCAATCCGCGCTGCGTCCTTAAGAATCGTGTTTTGCGCAAATCTCGGTATGCATAATCCGCTAATTTATTCAATCGTGTGGTGTCAACAATGAAGTCGTTGGAATCTAAAAAATGCTTGAGTCTTTTAAGCGGAGAATTCCAATCAATTTCATTTAAATCACCCAATGCTGTTGCACCAGAAATACCATCCGATTCCAAACTGTCTATCCAAACTTCGTCTGAAGACATTTGCTCTGGAAGTGCATGATTTGTTTCATTTCGACATGAAAATAAAACGCCCCCGTACAGAAACGCACTTATTATTAACGATGTCTTGAGTGTTTTTGTCATTGAGAACAATGTTCCGACGCTAGGAAGTCGTAAGGATTTTTTACTGAGATTGTGTTTTAAAGATAAGAATAGATTTCTTACTAAGGTTTGTTGTGTGAAACATTAAGCCGTTATGCTTTTTAGGTGATGTTATCGTTAGAATTATAATCCCCTCAATGCAAAGTTATGTTCTTTATATACGTAATAAATACTATCGTTCTTTACTCTGTTCCAATCATCGTTCGTTAAGTCAATCAATGTGTCTGAATCAAAATTGAAGTAAATTGCATTTTCAAATTCCGATATTCGAATCATTTCTATTAAACCTGAGTTGTCAATAGTCTCCTTCGGGTTCTCAATATTAATTTTGCCGATAAACTCAATGGAGCCGTTTTCTAATAGAAATGCCTCTCCACCGTAATTCTCTTCATTCCCGAGTTGGCAGATGATGATTACCTTACTGTTCGTTGTGTTATGATAAAAGAATGGTTCATACAGATATGGATCTCCTACACGTTTCGATTGAAATAGAATGGAGTCTCCCTTCATTAGCGTCAAACCATCTCCCCAATCAGAAGGGTTTTCAGAAATTACCATATCACCTTCCGAGAATGCGATAATTATTTTAAACGAGTCAATTTGGTATGTTTCATTGATATCAAATCCGTCTAATTCCATTCCCTCAAGTTGGTCTGGATCAAACTTGAGATAGCTTATTTCTTTTTTTGGATCACCTGAAGAATCCTGTTCATTTATTGTCGCACGAATATCTTTTGAAGAACTCTCGCATGCAGTTATTAATGCAACAGTAAGAAGCAATAAACTTAATCCTATTTTCATGGTTATGGTCGATTAACGATAACGGTCGTGCGGTAGGCAACGTGGCGCTTTTCATCGGAGTGCTTGTTATCTACATCATTCAATTGTTACTAATGAAAAACTCTTTCTTGTTTTCGAGGTCATGACTCCACTTGTTATAAGCGACATTATGCCATTGTATCCAATCCATCGCCCTTTAGAGATGGAAAATTCGCCAATAGCGTCATGGGTCATTAGCATTGTTGTTTCAGTACCTTCATCTGAAAAAGGGGAATTGAAATCTCCTGTGACAAATTCTTGGATATCATATTTCAATACCGCTATGGTATCACCTTCAACAATTTTTATATCAACAAGTGTGACTTCATTTTTTCGATAAGCTGAATCACAGTCGAAATTTTGATCATTCCCAATGAAATTGACTTCAATATCCCATGAATCACCAATTTTAATATCTCCTTTAGGAAGTTCAAAAAATAGTGCAATGAGATTTTTTTGATTTGTCTTTACCCAAAAACTTTCAATACCACCAGACTTATATACTGAACCTCTAAGAACAACTCCATCATTTAGTGAAGACATGAGCTTTTGAAGATCGATTTCATCCTCGCTTTTTTTCTTCTTTTCAGCCTTTTCTTTATCGACTGTTTTCATTTCGACCTTCACAGCATCGTTGTCCGAACTTAAAGTAGTTACCAAATCAATATCACTAAAAGATTCTTGAATCTTATTAAACATATTTTTGGATTCTGCAGAAATTGAATCACTCAGGGAATCGAATAAATTTCCAAAATCGAATTTAAAAGAACTCGTGTCAATTTCATTCATCAATGTTTGGTAGACAATTTTTTCATCATCTTCAAGTTTCCATTGAAGCTTCACTTTGTCCGCCGATTGTGCAACAGATAAATTGTAGAAAACTGTTGCTATAATAATTACTAGAGTTTTTTTCATTTAATTTTTTATTGTAGACAACGACCTGAAGCTATGCGCAGTAAGGCATTTGGACCAAAATTGTTTTTTCGAAGTTAAGAATAGATTCTCACAATTGATTTATTATCCGAAGCTATAAGCCCTTATTATCACATAGGTTTTGTTATAACCATTCATTCATTTTCGTCATTCTCTCTTTCTTTTTTCTCAATATTCCTAGCTTCTGTTAGCGCGGATGAAATCATACCTGAAGGAATCGCTATTATTCCTAAGCCAATCATTAAAATTACAAAGGTGAATATTCGACCTCCAATTGTAATTGGGACAACGTCGCCATATCCAACTGTTGTCAACGTCACAACAGACCACCATAAACTAGAGAAAATTGATGAAAAGGATTCTGGCTGTACGGCATTTTCAAAATAATATATTCCAACAGCAGAGAGATAGATCAAAATGAAAGAAACAACACTAAACATAATTAGTTCCTCTTTTATCAATTTAAAAGCAAGGTTAAACCGTCTTAAAGCTCTATTGTATCGAACCAATTTTATTAACCTAAACAGTCTAAGAAACCTTAGAATCCTAGCTGATCGTAAATCAACTCCGAATGACAAATAAAAAGGAAGAATAGCTATTAAATCTATCAGTCCAAAAAAACTAAAAATAAACTTTAATTTGTTTTTAGCGATGTATATTCTAATTAAGTATTCAATTGAGAAAATGATGATACAAAACCATTCGAAGTAATGAAGGAATAATTGTGTCTCAACTGCTAAATCGGGAATTGTTTCAATTGTAAAGGCAATAATGGAAAGTAAAATAAGGACTTGAATGATATAATCGAAATAC
>JBNKGN010000092.1:0-10359 GCA_050289845.1 Crocinitomicaceae bacterium
GCAACGTATCTATCTCCGACCAGGAATTGGCTGCAACGTCAAATTTGAAGCACCGTTTGTGGATTCCCGCGTAATTTTTTGAAGTATCGATGCCTCCAAAAGAATAAACATATTCATTTCCGTTAACTACCGCTTCGCAAACGGCATTGTTGGACGTTCGGAACGGCAGGGTATCCAAAGGTGTCCACGACCAGTTTTGAGCGAAACCAATCGCTGGAAAAAAAAGCAATAAGCTAAGAAACTTCCACATAATAGCCCGTGTGTCTGCGCACATTAAAGACGGCGCCACCTTCAAACAACAAATATTGACCTTTGATACCTTTCAAAACGCCTGAAATGATGGGCATTTTATCCAAAGTCATGCTTTTAACTTTTTCTGGATAGTCTGCTACAGGATAATTCAATTCCCAGACGGTATCATCCTCCGAGAAGAAATCAACAATATCTGCGGGCAAATGCTCTTCAAGTCCCCATTTCTCGTCCACTAAATCGATACTTTCGTCAATATCGTTTTTGAGCATTTTCTGCCAATGGGTTTTGTCGGTGAAGAATTCTTTCAATGCAACCTCAATTCTTCCCGCTTCGTAGCGGTTTTCCGTTTCTGCCAGAATGACTGCGGCCGAAGCTCCCTGATCGATCCAGCGCGTTGGCACCTGATCTTTTCGCGTAATCCCTACTTTCACGGCACTTGATGCAGCGAGATAAACGACGTGCGGTTGATTGTGATGTTTTTGCTCCCACTCAGGATCGCGTCCTTCCCCTAAATGGGCGCGACACAATTCTGGTCGAAGGATACATTCCGCCGCTTCGGGAGCCGAAATAAAACAGGAATAACAGAAACCTTCGCCAAAGGATTTTTTGGTGATTTTACCACATTTTTGACAATTGATCCGACCTTCCCACGCAATTGTGAGCGTTCGCCCAATGAAATCATTCATGTTTAACGTTTCGGAAAGCTTTAATTGGTAGTGAATCTGATCATCATCCAATGTTACTTTCATCTTTCTGAAATTCCCGTCTGCCATCAATCTTCAGGTAAGATATTCATTTTATCAGCGAAGTGGTAGCAGTAATCGCGCAAATCGTCGCAAATATTTTTCTCTCCCGTCGCACGTTCAAACGAATCCGACATAGTCAAAAGGGTTTGATGAAAAAACTGTTTCATTTCCTCCACAGACATATCTTTGGTCCACAAATCAATTTTCATGGTATTGTTGTTGGTTGGATCCCAAAGCGAGAGCAACATCGCCTTTGCTGGTGCATTTTCGACGTTACCGTCTTGAGCCGACCATTTCATTTTTATCGGAAGGTTGTTCTCATTCAACCCTACTTCTACTGACACTTTAGATGTCTTTGTAATTTTATCTTCCATTATTTTTCTGGTTCGTATTCGTTCATTATTTCCCGAGCGGATTTTCCAATCAGGTCTTTTACCGCAATTTCCGAAGCTGCCATGTAATCCTGAACAATTTTATAGCCAAGGTACAATCCCATCCGATCTGGCGAACCTTCGATTGGAAGTCCTGGTGTTTTCGGTCCGTGATTCGTCAAATTCATCAGGGTAATCTCCTCTGATTTGAAAAGCATTTGATTTTGCACGAGGTAATCCCAAAAGTTGAATTCATTTTTCTCTGCCCAATCCCATTGTTCACGCGTATATCGCATGATTAAGTGATCTTCCATTTCAGGATACGCCGCTTTGGTGAGATACATCACCTTTCCTTCATGAATAATATGCTCGGCGAGTGTTCCCGAAATTTCAGGTACATAATGCGTTCGAATCCAGTTTTCTGCGACATCACGTTCCAAATACTCGCGACGCATGGCTTTTTTCATCCACAAATAATACACGTTGGGATTTAACTTCTTTACCGTTGGAGAATTTTCGCCCAAATAGTTCCCCAAGCCAATCCCAATTTCATTTTCGGTGCACCAAACACTGGATCGGAACAAAGAATTAAGGAAGACGATGTGCGTTGGAATTTTTCCTTGTGGGAAGTGGTATTTGAGATGTTGAAACCCATCAATCAACTTGGCTTCGATGGACTTAAGATTGTTGAATTTGTTGTCAATTTCCTGCTCTATCGCATCTACACCTTTGTCTGTCTGAAATCGTTCCATAGCGGCCAGATAGGTCGTATCTGCATATCCCTCTTGAAACCCGAGACAAGCTCCAAGGAAATAATTGTAGATGTCAGGCATCTCTTTGAGGTATCTGCGATGTACATTCATCAATTTTGCCCCCTTATTTTTCTGCATAGAAGAGCGCATATCTTCGAAGGCGATATCCACTTTTACGTCGGAAGCATCCACGTCAAGCGGGTCGCTGCCACAGGAAACGATCAAGAGCAGGACTAAGGGAAGTAAAAAAAGGTTTTTGCGAGTCAACATTAATCACTAATTTCGTGTACCAAAATTAAGAAAACGTAGTAATTTTGGGGAACCCAAAACAATTAATCTATCTGAAATGAAAGGAATATTTTTAAGTCTCGCTATTATCGCTATTTCAAGTGCTGTTTTGGCGCAAGAAGCTGCGGATAAAAAATACCAGGCAGGAATTGTTGCTGGCTTCGGTATGAATTTCCAAAAAATGGAAACAAAGAAGTTGGTTTCAAACGGAGTTGGAACAGATTTGACCATCGGAGCGAATGTAAACATTGGTTTTACTGAAACGATTGGACTTACGACTGGGGTTGAGTTTGACTTCGAATCATTGAAATATGCTGCAGCAGATGGTGAAAATATTTACTATCACTATGTAGATAACAAAATTTTGAAAAGCGAGGAGACAAATGACCCAAATGCAGAATTGTTTCAAATGTCAACACGCAAGCAAAAACCGGTGTATTTAACGATTCCAACAATGCTATTGTTCCGCACGAACTTCATTGGTTATTTCCGTTACTTCGGAAAATTCGGCTTGCGAAATAGCTTCTTGCTTTCGAACAAAATCAACGACACAGGATTCAATTTTGATCCAAACCAAATACTTACTGGAACGAAAACAGAAGGAACGAACGACAATATGAGTGCTGCAAATGAGATGTTCTTCTTCAAATCGGCAGTGGGAGCATCTGGTGGTGCAGAGTGGAACTTTACCGGATCAACGTGTTTGGTCGCTGAATTAGGTTTTTACTATGGATTTACACCTTTGTATTACAACCGTGCAGAAGAAAAAACATTTTTGTACACTTCGGGACTCAACAATGGTTCAGGAAACGATTTGCGTTTCTCTAATCAAGCAAAACAAACGCAACTAATGCTTAAAGTTTCCATACTCTTCTAAGATTTGAAAACGAAAAACGTTGCACAACACATTACAGCCTGGCTAAGCAATTATTGCGATAACGCCGGGCTGTCTGGTTTTATCATTGGAATCTCTGGTGGTGTCGATTCTGCTGTGACTTCCACTTTATGCGCGATGACGGGTAAAAAAACGATCCTCATCAGTATGCCGATTCGACAAACGACTTCGGAATACGAACGCGCCATCAACCACATCACAAATTTAGAAGCACGATTTCCCAATGTCACATCCATTGACTTGCATTTGACGGATGTCTTCTCTGCTTTCGAAAAACTCATGCCTGCCAACGTCCAACAAGATGCTCTATCACTTGCCAATTCGCGTTCTCGCTTGCGTATGACAACGTTGTATGCTATCGGTCAATCCGAAGGATGTTTGGTTGCAGGAACAGGGAATAAAGTGGAAGATTTCGGAGTTGGTTTTTACACCAAATACGGTGACGGTGGCGTGGATATTAGCCCGATTGCCGATTTAACCAAAACAGAAGTCTGGGAAGTTGCTCGTGAAATCGAGGTGATTCCAGAAATTATTGAAGCGAAGCCAACAGACGGACTTTGGGAAGACGGGCGCAACGATGAAGATCAAATCGGTGCAAGTTATCCCGAATTGGAGTGGGCCATGGATTTTAAAGGCGACGTCTCCGAACTTACAGAACGTCAGAAAGAGGTTTTAACAATCTTTCAGCGCTTCAACCGTGTGAACAAACACAAAATGGAGCCTATTCCCGTTTGCAGTATTCCCTCGAATCTCAAATAAAAGCGTTTTCTTAAATCTTGTGATACACTTTTCTAACGGTGCTCCGGCGCCAACCGAAGTACAATCCCATCAATCGAATCGTTGATGTGGATTTGACATCCCAAACGGCTATTTTCTTTCACGAAAAATGCTTGATCGAGCATGTCCAATTCGTCGTCGCTTTGTTCTGGAAGTTCTGTGTCCGATTCCAAATAACATTGGCACGTTGCGCACATCGCCATACCTCCGCACTCGCCTAAAACGGGCAATTCGTAGGCTTTACACACTTCCATGATATTCATGTTCATGTCAGTCGGTGCTTTCAATTCGTGTGAAACGCCTTCGCGATCAATGATGGTTACCGTAATTTCGTCCATGGTGTTGATTTGTGACTACAAAAATAAAGATAGTTCGAATAGGACACACAAAAAGTGCAGATTTAGATCAATTATAAATCCGTAGTGTATTGCTTCCGCCCCACGCAACGACGTATTGCCGCAAACCAAATTCGGAACCTGAGATAGGGGATCCGTCGTAGAGGGAAAATTGTGCCCCGCTGCATTCATCGTTTAAAATGAGGAAATTGTCGGCATCCGGCGTTAAAGGTGTGGCACATACGCCATCGGGATCTGCAGGTGAATGTCGGTCGAAAGCAACAAAATCTTCAATACCTCTTCGGTAGATAATGACACCGCGTGATCCTGCATTCAAGTATGCGTATCCTCCTACCCCCAACAGATCGTCGTAGGAAGGCAAATTCATATCAATGGTAATATCAAACGGTATGTTTGGAACAGGATGATTTTGGTTCGGCTTACAAGCGCTCAAAACCAATCCGACCAACATCCATAAAATAAATTGTACTTTCATACCGTTTTGTAAGTAGCTCAAAGTTATGAAGTTTAGAACGATAATCATAGTCTTTTTATTGTCTGCCTTTTCCACTGGAATGGTTTCCTGTAAATCGAGTGAATTACCCACGTCGGATGCCGAGGTACAAAAACAACTATACAAGGATAAAAAGAAACAAAATCGGGCGGCGAAAAAACTTAAAAAACAGCAGTACAAACACTATTGGAGTCTTCAATCCAAAGAGACGAAAAAATCCGTTCGAAAAAACAGACGCTTCCAAAAACGAAAAGCACGGAAATTGCGGAAATAATTAGCCTTCGAATTCCATCAACGCTTCGGTCGCTTCTTCCCATAGTAGCATTTGTGCGTCGTATTCTTTCTTCAAAACATCGTACTTGTCCAGTTCTGCCTGCGCTTTGTCTTGATCAGAGTAATCCAGCTCGGCAATAACAAGATCCATTTCGGCGATTTTGGCTTCGAGTGATTCTATTTCTGTTTCAGCGCGATTCACTTGATTTTTCCACTTGTTTTTTAAGCGTTTTTGCTCTTTTTCTTCGTGGTATGAAAGTGCCGCCTTCTCCTCCGTTTTCGGTTTCTCGGCTTCTTTTTTCACTTCGGTTGATTGCATTCCCAAGTTGCTTTTACGCTTGAGGAATTCCTTCACACCAAAATGATGAATGCGCAATTGTTGGTTTTCAATCTCCCAAATTCGATTGGTCAACCCATCCAAAAATTCACGGTCATGTGAAACCACTATAAACGTTCCTTCATAATTAGTCAATGCCGATTTCAATACTTCCTTACTTTGGATATCCAGGTGATTGGTAGGCTCATCGAGAATTAAAAAATTCGATGGACTCAATAGCAATTGACACAAAGCCAAACGTGTTCGCTCCCCACCAGAAAGCACGGCAACTTTCTTATCTACGTCTTCTCCCTGAAACAAAAATGCTCCGAGAACACTGCGTAAACTCTTACGGATTTCTCCCTTAGCGATGTGATCCACCGTTTCCATAACGGTCAGTGACTTATCCAACGATTCTGCTTGATCCTGAGCAAAGTAAGCAATATTTACATTGTGTCCATAGGTCACCTTCCCTTCTCCGTCGATTTCATCCATCACACGTTTCAATAGGGTCGATTTCCCTGTACCATTGGCTCCCAGTAAAGCGATTTTCTCGCCACGTCCAACCGTTAAATTTACTCCTTCAAACAAGCGATTGTCGCCATACGCTTTCCCCATGTCCTCCATCTCGAGCACCCATTTTCCAGGATGCACACTTAACGGAAAGGCAATTTTCATATTGGCGATTGAATCGTCTTCAACTTCGATGCGTTCGGTTTTCTCCAATTTCTTAATTAGGGATTGTGCAAACGCTGCCTTATTTTTTTTCGCTCGGAACTTATTGATCAGCTCCTCGGTGTGCTTGATGTCCTTGTCTTGTTGTTTCTTCGCTCCAGCTAACCGTTCCAATTCCTCCGCGCGTACTTCTTTGTATTTCGAATATGGAAATGCAAAATCAAGCATTTTTCCTTTGGCAATTTCCAGTGTACGCTTGGTCACATTGTCCAGAAAAAGTCGATCGTGGGAAATGACAATCACCGCACCCACATACGATTTCAGGTAATTTTCTAGCCAGTTAATGGAAATAATATCGAGGTGATTGGTTGGCTCATCGAGTAAGATAACGTCTGGCTGATTGACCAAAATTTTCGCTAATTCCGCCCGCATTTTCCAACCTCCAGAAAACGTCGACAAACTCCGATCCAATTGGGATTCATGAAATCCAAGTCCAACGAGCGTTCCCGTAATTTTCTCTTCCCATTGAAAACCTTCATTGATGGCAAATTCGTGATTGAGGTCGTTCAATTCATCCAATAGCGCCAAATAATTTTCCGATTCATAGTCTTCACGCGCCACCAATTCACCGTTGATTTCTTCGATCCGATCTTTGATTTTTTTTAGCGTTTCGTTGGAGTTTACCAGGTATTTGAAGACAGTTTGCGTCGAATCCAGCTTGATATCTTGCGTTAGAAATCCGATTGTGCAATCCTTGGGTTTATGAATATTGCCTTCGCTTGGCTTGGTCCAATCCGCCAGAATTTTTAGGAGGGTCGATTTTCCTGCACCATTTTTTCCGACCAAACCAATCTTATCGCTCGAATTGATTTGAACCGTGATGTCCTTAAAAAGGTATCCTTGTGGTAAATGTACGCCTACCTGCTCCAACTGAATCATGCGGCAAAGATAGATGGAATTCGAAGGAAGAGAAAATCTGAGTGTAAAATAATTCGCGCGTCAATTATCTTCATCGTATGCTTCCATGACAAAGTTCGAATAATCGCGGTCGCTCTCGAGAAGGTATTTTTGGTTGTACAATTCTTCAATTTCATCGTCGATAAGATCAAATTCTGCCCGATACTTCTCAATTTGCTCTGCGTTGGTCGATCTTTCAATCAATTCACACAATTTTTTACGTTCGATTTCCAAACGTTGTAATCGACGATCCATCACTTTGATTTCGGCGGTTTTCTTGACCAATTCCTTTTGTGCCGTACGCCATTCCGCTCGGTTTTCACTCGCTTCAGTCGCCATAAGTTCCTCTTTGAAACGTTTGCTTTTAAATCCGCTGAAGATCTCCTTTGCACTGGTTGAAGCACTGGTTAACGTTCCAGAAAGGTCAAAAGAGGGTGATGCAGACAAATCGAAATAGGCTTTTGTTTCTGTGTCAACAATCTCGCGAGAACGACGAATTCCATCCTTTAATGCCTGGACCAATTCAAGACCCAATGTGTGTCCCGGATGCTGATCGTATCCTTTAGCTATCGCGCGACTAGCATTGTCCTCAATCAACGCATACAACACGTTTTGCAAATCGACTTTAGCCTGATGGAAAATACTTCGAAACTTTCGTGCATCCAGCCATTCAGAAACAAATTTATGGAGGCCCAGAACAATCGCCAATACCGTCGTAATCCACCCTGAAGTGGTTTCCATGCTTCGCAACACGTTCGATGGACTGAACTCGGTGATTAAAAAAATCGACAAGGGAATGATTACCAGAAGAGAAACCGTCCCAAGCGAATACCACCAGCGTTTTTTGTTTTCTTTTTCAATCCGATGATTGTAATACGATATGTTCCGAATGTTATTGGAGCAGAAAGATTTTATCAATTCCGTTTCGTCAGCATTCAGCGGTACATCCGCAATTTTTAAACGACGTCGCAGTTCCTGATAGTTTGCATCAAGCTCCTGTGTATAAATCTCGTTACGTTCATTCGCTTCGAATGAAAATTTGTTTGCTGCCATACTGCGTTATTTAATGTTTTTCCAAGAAGTGATTTGCGGAATATCGGTCCGAACGCCCATTTTCTTTCGCAAGAGTTCCAGGGAAAGAAATTCCATTCTTCTTCCGTCAAAATAGCCTTCTGATACGCCAGGATAATAATCTGGATTGGTTTTTCCTTTAATTTTCTTTTTGTGGTGGACGAGATCTCTTTTTTTCCATGCATCGGGGTCACAAAGGTGAAAGCAAAACTCCATCACATCATCGTTTTTCACTTTTTTGATTTCCCTAAAGGTTTCGTCGGCTTTCTTTCGCGCCTTTTCGTCGTGAATACTTTCCAGAAAGAGGGATGGAATTGCAGGTCCATAATTGATCCCGTTGATTCCGTTTGGCATGTGCGGAAACGGCTGAAATTTTGGATCATTCCTCCACGCCTTCACGTGATTTCTGATGTTTTTAAAGAATTTTTTGATGTCTTTTATTTGATAGGCATCATTGTTGTCGCGCAACCGTGTTCTCCATTGTAATTGATAGGCGTTTTCTTTTTCCTGTGGTAATATTTCGAACGAACGTATTGGAATTTCCTCCTTTTTAGCAAAGAGGATTAGCCATTGAAACAACTCTTTGGTAAAAGTCAGCGAATTGTGATGGCTACTCAGGTTGGTAATTTCGAGTTTCGCCGCTCTCAATACTTCTAATTGGCGTCCCAGTTCTGCAAATAAGGCGTCTCCACGTTGCTGCGAGACATGCTCCTTGGTTTCGGGAAAGGTCATTTGCGTAAAGGTGTTGAAATAGCCCTTTTTATCGACCAGTCCCAAGGCGTCTTCCTTAATGTCTTCGGTGAGCGGTTTTCCGGATGTGATGGTCAAATGCGCCCCCACATCCAGAATCCCCCCTTTATTTTGAATAGCGGTTTGTACTTTCTTCAAGCGTTCCAATCGTTTTTGAGCGTCTGGACCGTTAGCAAAAGCAGCCACGGAACTGATATATCCTTTCTCCGCAGCGGCAATGATTCCGTCGTCTACTGAATCGCAGAACCCGTAATCATCCGCCGTGAGTATTATTCTTGCGTTCGACATAGTGGGTATTTTTCATAAGATTACGAAATCTACCGTTCCCACGCAAAGGGAATATCCCCTTTTTGTTTATCGTGTCCAAGAACCTGTTATTTCTTGTTTAAAATTTCCAGGTCCTACTACGGTCGCCGTAAAAATGATTACACTTCCGTTTGGCACACCGTTAATAAAGGCATTTGCAGCACTAAAATTGGCCGACGTCCCTGAGATGGGTGCACCTCGCATACCTGTAGCCGAACACGTCCATTTTGTAACATCAAATTTAGCATTCAACACAATTTCGGGTGGAAATTTAGAAATCAAAACACGCGCGGAATTCGCCTTTCCTCCATCTGCTTCTGCTCCCCAATACAGCGTTGGTTTCGGTAAATTCCGCACCTTAAAGTTCATCCGCTTTAGTTGCACTACTTTTCCATCCGTTGTTCTTCCCGAAACATAGAGCGTTGCTGTTCCCCCGCTATTCGGTTTTACGATATAGCCTGTCTCACTCTTCGAAATGGTTACATTATCACCTGTTAGACGGGTTTCTGGATATCCCGAAGCTGTAGCATTCACACGATTGTTATAGCTGCGATATAGCACATTCATTTCTTCCAATTCGATGGAACCAGACGGCTTGATCACCTGGATTGTCTTCGACCACTCGCGCTCACTCCAGATTCCTTGTTTGTTTTGAATTGCCACGGTTCCCTTTAATTCCATCGTTCCGCTTGTCCCTTTCAATTTCACAATTCCCATACCGTCGCGAATATCTGACACTGCCTGACCGTCTATTGTAACGCGTGGCTTTTTGTCTGAATCGTACGCTGCCATCAATACAGAGACATCAAATTCTTCTCCTTGATTCACCACTTCAGGACCGTAAGCAATTGGAATGATTGTATTGAACGTGTAATCGCCACCGCCAACTCGTGCCCGGATATGTGCGATTGCCAGTGCGCGTGCCTCGAGTATGTCTTTTTGCAAGGAACTTAAAGATGCAATTGCAGCAACTGATGGCGCATGATCGAATGTTTTTCCTAACCAATGAACATCAGGAACATCATGTACGGTCGAATATTCATTTTTGGACAATCCACGGTACACCTCTACGATTACGCCT
>JBNKGN010000093.1:0-10339 GCA_050289845.1 Crocinitomicaceae bacterium
CGGTAACCTTCATACTAACTGTAGATCAAAGGTAGCAAACATTCGCTGCACGTAATTGATTCCGCCAACAAAATCGAACGAAGAATGAATTAATGCTGCAGAGAATCGTAACTTTGCAAAAAAGACACGATGAAAGCAAGAAAAGCAAGTGAGACCCTTTCTATTACTACAAAAGTGGTTCTTCCAAACGACACCAATACACTGGGTAATTTATTCGGAGGTGAATTATTGGCGTGGATGGATGTGATTGCCAGCGTTTCTGCGCACCGCCATTGCAAACGTGTTGTTGTAACAGCTTCCGTCAACAATGTTTCGTTTCAAGAACCAATCGCGCATGCATCGATTGTTACCCTGGAAGCAAAAGTTTCCCGTGCATTTAATTCTTCGATGGAAATCTTTGTGGATGTGTTCGTCGAAGATCAGGTAACGGGAGCACGAAAAAAATGCAATGAAGCGATTTATACGTTTGTTGCTGTTGACCAAAATGGCGGACCGATACAAGTTCCCGAGTTGATTCCTGAGACGAAAGAAGAAATTCAACGCTACGAAGGTGCATTGCGTCGTAAACAGTTGAGTTTGATTCTGGCTGGAAAAATGAAACCTAGCGAGGCAACGGAATTGAAGAAATTGTTTTTGGGCGAGGATTGATTTACTCCAATCTAAAGACAATCGGTAAATGACAGCGGGTTCTCACTGGATCTCCATTCACAAAGCTTGGGTTCCAATTCGGCATTAATCGAATAACGCGTTCTGCTTCGCGACGCAATACTTTTTTCCTTTTCTTCGCCTTCACCTCTGTTATAGAACCATCCTTTTCTACAATAAACGTGACGTAGACTTTTCCTTCCCAATTTCGGTCAATCGCCTTTTCTGGATAGACTACCGTATTTGCAATATATCGCTGCAAAGCATCTGGCCCACCCGGAAAATTTGCTTCGACTTCTGTAAGCAACATATCGTTTTGAGCCGAAGACACTAGTGACGCGCCAAGAAAAAAGAGGGTGAAAATTATTCGCATACTGAACAAAGGTATTTATAGGGTATTCGCAATGGATTGAACATCTTGTTCCATCATACATTTAAAATGCCCTTTTGGACATTTGTCGTGACCAATTTTAGAACAGGGACGGCATGACAAACCTTTCACCTCGTGTATTGAAAAACAATTGGCGTTGGGGATATAAGGTGTCATCCCAAAACTAGGAACTGTATTGCCCCAGACGGTAGACATTGGAAGACGAAAACAGCTAGCGATGTGCATCATTCCCGTGTCATGTGTTATGAGATGTTGGCTTTGTTGTACCACGCTCGCAGATTGCTGCAAGTTCAATTTTCCACAGGTATTGATAGCTTTGGTTCCTACCTGCTCTGTTATTTCGGTTGCCGCAGCAATATCCGTTACTCCCCCCACAAGAACCACGGGGAGATCAATTGCCGTGATCAACTCCACCAATTTGGATACAGGAAGTCGTTTTGTAGCATGTTGCGCACCAATAGCTATTGTCACATACGCCTTTGGTTCAAGTCCTAAAGTTGCAAGGTCAACCCGATTCGATTCCTCCACATAAAAATCGCCTGGTTTGCCGTCAGGAATGACTCCAAGGTGCGCTACTGTTTCAAAATAACGATCTACGACATGCAGGTCGGGCATGCGATTGATTTTAAAACGCACCAATAGCCATTTTTCAATATTCAATTTTCGGAAAGTCTTCGAAGGGCGACGCAACTTACTTTTGAGAGCTTTGGTTCGCACGTTATTATGCAGATCGATGATCCAATCGTATGCTTCCTCCTTCAAGACTTCCAACACCTCATCAATCGATTTTTGAATGGCGTACACTTTTGTGATGTTGGGATTGGGTGCAACAACGGTTTCAAAATTCTTCTTGGTGAGAAAATGAACCTCTGCATTCAATTGCTCTCGAACAGCACGAACCACAGGGGTCGTTAACACCACATCACCAATAGAACTAAAGCGAACAATTAAAACCTTCACAGCGCAAAAATACAATTTCTCCACTGTAACAATGATTACATTCGACAGACTTGTAAAGTGCTATCTTTGCGTATGGCTTCATTTAAAGAGATTATTGCTTCCAGCACCCCAACATTGATTGACTTTCACGCGACATGGTGTGGACCGTGTAAAGCGATGGCTCCTGTTTTGGATCAGGTAAAGAAAGAACTGGGTGAAAACGTGCGGATATTGAAAATCGACGTTGATAAAAATCCAGAGACAGCGCAAGCATTTAAAGTGCGTGGCGTTCCGACTTTTGTTCTTTACAAATCCGGTGAAATGCATTGGAGACATAGTGGTGGAATCGATCGTAATTCGCTTATTGCTAAAATAAAATCGCTTCAGGGCTAAACCACATCTTTTAAAAAAAACCAGAAAGCACTCTTGCTAAATCGGTTTCTGTTTCCTCTTCTCTCTTAATTTATCAAAGGGTTAATTATTATTTAACGTGTAAACTTGCAGGTAAACTGTTAATATTCTACTTTTGCCCCCTTAAATTACTAGAACAGAAATTATGGAACAAAATCTAATTTATATTCTACCTGCTTTCGGTGTGATCGGATTGCTTTACATGCTATTCCTTTCATCGTGGGTTAAAAAACAATCCGCGGGAAGTGATAAAATGAAAAAATTGGCTGGGTACATTGCTACTGGTGCAATGGCATTTCTTAAGGCTGAGTACCGTATGCTAGCTATTTTCGTAGTAGTTGCTGGTGGCGCTTTAGGTGCGCTTTCTGCATTGGATTTAATTCCTGCAGGATTGTTCATCGTTGTTTCATTTGTTATTGGTGCCGTATTCTCTGCGTTGGCTGGAAATATCGGTATGCGCATTGCAACACAAGCAAATGTTCGTACAGCAGAAGCAGCTAAAACAAGTTTACCACAAGCAATGAAAGTTGCATTCCGTGGAGGAACTGTAATGGGATTAGGAGTTGCTGGATTGGCTGTCTTTGGTCTTTCGTCGATTTTCTTATTCTTGCTTTTGAGCAACGAAGGAGAAGGTGGTGCTTCTATGGAAGTTATTCTTGAAACATTGGCAGGATTCTCTTTAGGAGCTGAATGTATCGCATTGTTTGCCCGTGTCGGTGGAGGTATCTACACAAAAGCTGCAGACGTTGGAGCTGACTTAGTAGGAAAAGTAGAAGCTGGAATTCCAGAGGATGATCCACGTAATCCTGCGACAATTGCAGATAACGTAGGAGATAACGTAGGTGACGTTGCTGGTATGGGAGCTGACTTGTTCGGTTCGTATGTAGCAACAATGTTGGCTGCGATGGTTTTAGGAAACTACTTGATTATTCAGGAACCAGGAAATTTTGCTGCTAAATTCGGTGGTCTTGGTCCTATCTTAATGCCTGTATTGATCGCTGGAGTTGGATTGCTTTTCTCTATTGTTGGTACTTGGGTAATTAAAATCAAAAATAACGACGCGAAAGAAAAACAAGTTCAAGGTGCATTTAACCTTGGTAACTGGGGATCATTGGTTTTGACTGCGATTGCCTCTTTCTTTATCATTCAATGGATGCTTCCTGCAAAAATGAAAATGGAATTTTTCGGAGAAGGAGTTCAAGTGATTGGATACAACCGCGTATTCTATGCCGTTTTGATCGGTTTGGCTGTAGGAGGTTTGATCTCCATGTTAACAGAATACTATACTGCGATGGGAAAACGTCCAGTATTGGGAATTATTAAAAACTCATCTACAGGTGCAGCAACAAACATTATTTCTGGATTGTCTTTAGGAATGATGTCTACTGCAGCTCCAATCATTCTTTTTGCTGCGGCGATCTGGGGAGCTTACGCATGTGCAGGTTTCTACGGTGTTTCTATCGCAGCTTCAGCAATGATGGCGACAACAGCGCTTCAATTGGCAATCGATGCCTTCGGTCCTATCGCTGATAACGCAGGAGGTATTGCAGAAATGTCTGAATTGGATCCTGAAGTTCGTGAGCGTACGGACATTTTGGATGCTGTTGGTAACACAACTGCTGCCGTTGGTAAAGGATTTGCGATTGCTTCTGCTGCATTGACGGCATTGGCATTGTTTGCTGCCTACGTAACATTTACGGGAATTGACGGAATTAATATCTACAAAGCGAAAGTTTTGGCAGCCCTATTCGTTGGGGGAATGATTCCAGTTGTTTTCTCTGCCATGGCAATGAGTTCTGTTGGTAAAGCTGCGATGGCGATGGTGAAAGAAGTACGTCGTCAATTCAAAGAAATCCCAGGAATTATGGAAGGGGAAGCAGAGCCAGAATACGACAAATGTGTTGATATTTCTACACGTGCTGCCTTGAGAGAAATGATGTTGCCAGGAATTATCACGATTGTTTCACCAATTCTTGTTGGATTTACAATGGGAGCTGAAGCACTTGGAGCGTACATGGCTGGTGTAACTGTTTCTGGTGTTCTTTGGGCCATCTTCCAAAACAACGCGGGAGGTGCATGGGACAACGCGAAAAAATCGTTCGAAGCGGGTGTTATGATTGATGGTGAAATGACGTACAAAGGTTCTGAGGCACACAAAGCAGCGGTTACTGGTGATACTGTCGGAGATCCATTCAAAGATACTTCAGGTCCTTCGATGAACATCTTGATCAAATTGACGTGTTTGGTTGGTTTGGTGATTGCTCCAATCTTGGGGAATGGTCACGGTGGCAATGAAAATGCAAACGGTGGACCAGCATGTCACGGTAAGAAAGAATGTAGCGCTGACAAGAAATCATGCCACGGAAAAAAAGCTTCTTGTGAAGGTAACTTCCACCATGGAGACAAAAAAGCGTGTTGTTCTAAAGGCGAAGCGAAATCTTGCGACGCAAAAGGAATGAAATGTGACATGAGCAAATGTGCTGAAATGTCTAAAGAAGAGTGTATGGCACACTGCAACGAAATGGGATGTTCAGACGAAGCGAAAGCCGCGTGTATGAAACATTACGATGCAGACGGGAAATTCAAAGCATGCGAAGGTCCTTGTTGCAAAAAAGACGCGAAATGTTCGCATGACGGTGCTTGCACCGATGCGTGTAAGAAATAACATTTTTCGAAACGATATACGATCCCTGTCTTTACCGATTATCGGAAGGCAGGGATTTTTTGTTTAAAAAACGCCCGCTCCAATCCGAGAGCCCCCACTTACGAGCGTTCCCTACGCCGCTTTTTCCTGCGAAATTTGTGCTTTTTCTCCCCACAACCAGGGAATTCAATAATCGGCATTCGATTAATGTCTTCGGGGGCAATTGTTATTGGCGTTTCGGATGCTATTTGAGGTTTTTGTTGAATCGGATTCACAAAAATGGATGCCGTACGAATTTTATTTGGCTGCAAATCATTCACCGCTACTTGCGCCTTTTTATAGCCCGAGAGTTCCACCTGGAGATAATAGCTGTTCGGGGCATTTGAAATAAAACTGAAATAGCCGTTTGTATCGGTTTGCGTACTCTGAACAAGCACAGAATCACTATTAAACAGATCTACAGAGATGAAACCATTGGGATCTCCCGATTCGGCATCGTAGACGAAGCCACGAATTCTGGATGTCGTTTCCTGCGCGTAGGAAAACTGCCAAAGGAGCAGATATCCCAAGAGGTAAAAATTAGCTTTCATACTTCAAGAAACGAAATTGATTCCGAAGTTGCTTGTTGAAATGCTAATCATCCATTGAACGGTGGAAATAATTGTCTTATCTGTTGTTCCTGCGTTCGATCAATCATTATAAAAAAGTCCCAACGCTCTACTGATGAACGTCGGGACTTTCTTCTTTTATTGAACGTTATTTACTGTTTAAAGTGCGGAATGCGTGCCGTTTTGGTTCGGTTACCAATTGTACAATTCAACAAGTAAATTCCTTCTGTCAACGCTCCTGCATCAATAACGTACGTGTCGCCTTGTTGCACCGCGTTCGAAATTGCCACTTCTCTACCTGTATTGTCCACAAGTGTGAATGTCGCTGTCTCAGTTGTACTTTCGTCCATTCCTTCAACCACTACCTTAATCTCGTTAGATTCTGGTGCTTTGACCACTGCAATAGGATCGTTTATCACGTCATTGACTGGCAAGAAAGTAGGCACCGCGATATCGCGTTTTTTCCAAAAGGCATCGCCTGGATCGTTGAACATAATCCCTTCACAATAGTTCGTGTTGTTAATCAGATAATTTCCATCGTATTCTGTGCTCAAAGATGTCGAGGACATCGAGAAGTCCAAATTCAATTGATTGACTTCAAGATAGGTCGATGGTCCGTTAATGTTGTTTCCAACATTATCAAACTCGCCCATTAAAACGTCTAGCCATGGCCCAGGACCAACAGGGATAGTCGCGCAACCTGGATCGTAGCTTTGTGCCCAGGCAATGTTTACAAACTTGCGTTCATAAGCAACTACAGGCTTTGGACCAAACGTAGGACAATTGATAACGCCCACATTTACTTTCTGTGCAGTGAACGTAGCAGATCCATTAAAAAAGAGTCCTACTACAAGGTATTGTCCTCCACCCAAATTGGCTTGTGCAACAACGGTAAAGTCGTCTGCCGGACCAAACATACTGTTTCGCTGTGACGCAACACGTGGCAACTCCCAGCCTGCGCCGTAAATTGGAAAAGTATGACTTGCCATCAAAGTAGGGATTCCAGCCATCAACTGCCAGTGATTGTAGGATTCAACAATCAAATTACCTCCCTGCTCGTATGTAATAATCACCTCGTCATTATTGTCCAACACAATAATATCTGGGTTACTTCCAGGTGCTATCGCTACAGGAGGTCCCGCCATAAATGTTCCAATGTTGAACGTGCACGCGAATACCATTCCGCCATCTTCCCACGTCAAAACACCATAGCCAGGACTATTAATATCCACGTTTGGATTGGTTCCTGAGGCAACATTGTTGTTCGCATTCAAAAAGTAGAGCGGAGAACCACCTGTATAGTAATAATCGTCTACAAAAATTTGTCCCCCATTTTCGTACGCAACAACAAGTGCATCAGGATTGGAATAGTAAGCAACATCAGGATTGAACCCCGGTTGCGAGTTTGAATACAACAAAGCACCCGTATTGTCTCGCCAATCAATTTGATAATTGGTGAAACTTGGATCGTCGTACACTAGAGCTTGCCAATGAAAATCAGGAGCAATGGCTAAACCTGTATTCACAACCACACCTGCGACACTCACTTCTGGATTCGTTGCATTGATAATTTGTGAATTTCCCTGACTGGCAAATAGTAAGCCGACAGCTAATAATAAGTTTGCTTTTTTCATGTCATTCGTTTTTGATTCGTTTAAAATTGGTCGCGTTTTTCCCATTGCGCACTAGGTCGAACGCAGCACATTTTAAGACCGTTTGTGCTGTATGCTTTTGCGTTGATTTGATCGATCTGATCTCAACACTTTCAAAGCTAAGTCCTTTAAATCCTACTATCAAGCGTAGAAATACGGATTTCTTCGTGAACAAATACCTGATCTTTTTTTGCGTATAAATACAGTTAAATAAAACACACATTCGCGGCTTTACATGCAGCAAGTGGGATCTGTGATTAGGTACAAGTGCGTTTCAATCCGATCAGATGACAAAAGACTTAAAACAAGCACGATTTTTGCGGATAAAAAACACCCTCCACGGTGTAACATTTTTCCTGCTTCTTTTGTTTTATTTTGCATGAACGCATTCCTACGATTCGCTTCGATCTGTCTTTTTACTGGTAGCGCTGCTATAGCACAGCAAGAAACGATTCCCAATCAATTCTGGAACAACTTTGCACACATCAATCCTTCGTTGGTTGGCGTGCAATACAAACATCAAGCAAGTGCACAATTTCGATATCAAGGGGACACTTCAAGTGCCAGACCCAACAACATCTATGGATATTACAACACGCGACTGGGCGCACTGCACGGCCTTGGGGTTGCTGGTCAGATGTCTTATTCAAGATTGGAAAAAAAGCATTCTATTTCGGTACAATACAGTTATCAAATCCCCCTAAAAAGAGAGTTTCGGCTTAATTTAGGTATTGCCCCAACATACGCTTCGTACCGTTCATTAATCAATTGGATTCCACCACAAACGCTTGAAGACCCTACGCTACCATCAAACGATCGCAACGATTATTTGTTACTCCATGCTGGATTCTCTGTCACTTCAGAACATATTCTTTTCGGTATCAGCATGCGGAGTCAAACACTGGTCAATGCGCTCAAAAACAATTATAATTTTGCGCGGCATTATTACATGATGTTTTCTCTAAAAACGCCCTTAGGATCGCGATCAAGCTATGATAATAAGCATTCATTGTATATTGATTGCATAGGAGCTACAGATCTTGTCGGATCACAACTTCAGACAAGTGCCCGCGCTGTACTTTGGAACAAATGGACAATCCTTTGTGGTTATCGGATTCACAGTGGGCTCCTTCTTGGAACGGGTTGGGAACTCTTTAATAAATTCCGAGCAACCTACAATCTGCAATTTGGGAAGCCACTTTTCGGGGCGAATATATCTCCTTATCAAGAATTGTCGCTGCTTTTCAAAATCGATCACCAATAAACTTTCATTTAATCCTCTAAATGCAAGGCTGCGCGATAGGTCTCTATTATTTCCGTTTGGATAAAATCGTCAATTTGAAAAAAGTGAGTTTCGACTTCTATGTGGATATCCAGAATATTTTAGGGTTTACGCAAGAGACACCACCCTACTACACTTTCAAACGAAACGATGACAACACGGGTTTTGCAACCACGAATGGACTGCCATTACAAGCGGATGGTTCGAACGCCATTCCGATTTTGATCCCCAACAATCAAGCTACCGTAACTCCAACGATCGGTGTGATTTTCGAATTTTAGCGGTATCAAAAACGTCCTGATTGTCCCGACTCTGACTCTTTGATATTGGTACTAGCGGTCAATCGTCCAAATTTGTAGAACAACCCAACACGGAAGCCTGTGAAACTCCAACGGTTTGTTGAGCTGGACACATAATTTCCGCTGATGGTATTGGAACCATTTACGTTCGGTAAAATTTGATTGACTTCTGCGAAAATATTTAAATCTGGTTTGTCGAACTGTTTGGTCAAACGAATCCCCCAATTTCGATTGGTTTTAAAAGTAGATTCATCGTTCCCCCATTTATTCATGAAGAAGCGATTCATTATCGAGAAATCATGTGGCAATTTGAAGGTCAAATAGGAATGAAATCCAAAAGTCACGTTTTGAAAGGGATCCCGACCGAAAACGTCTGTAAATTCATAATTGTTATAGTCGATCCAAAAAGAATTCCACCCGTCGAGCCATTTTAAATTTATCGGAATGCTAAGACTCAAGGAGTAGGTTTCATTAAAATCAGCATTCCAGGGTGTTGACGTTGACACATACGATGCCTCATCAATAAATGTAATCGTACTGGCAATATTATTATAGCGTGAATAGCTAAAACTCAAACTATACGAATAAAACAGATCGATGTCTACACCAATGGTGTGATTGTATGAAGGTCGCAAATAAGGATTCCCAACCTCAACGCTCAAGCTGTCTAAAATACGCACGAAAGGATCGTAATTCGTAAACGACGGGCGATCAATTCCCGAATTATAATACGCGGTGATCGATACCTTTTCGCTTGGCTCGAACAAAACCCCTGCATTTGGAAACGGCAAAATAAATGAGGAATCCATGAATTGTTGTTCGAGTGACTTGCTATAGCCATCAAGACGGGTGTACTCTCCCCGCAATCCTACTTGAAACCCGAAACGATTCCATTTTTTGGAAATTTGTGCGAACACACCGCCGATTTGTTCCTGATAATTGTAGGAATTTGTATACAAACCATCTTCCACCCATTGGTCGCCTACACGATTGTAGCGGTTAAACTTTTTCTCGTTAAACAGCATGCTGAAATCAACACCGATATCCATTTTGAATTGCGTCGTATCGAAATAATGTTCAAAATTTACGCGAACCTCGCCCACATTCGGTTGATCTTTCGACGTTGCCAATGCACGATAATCAGTGATGGTTTGACTTTGATAATCGTAAAATGAGGTTTGAAATTCATTGTCTCGATTGGAAGCGCGACGTGAATAATTCAAGTTCACTTCCAATGCACTCCCTAACGTATCCGTATCCCAGGAATAATTCACAAAGGCATTGGTATTCGCCCATTTGTATTTGTTTTCCGAAAGTCCTTCTCGTGAGGTGCTCAACGTATCGTTGCTGTAGTAAAATGCTTCGCTTTCGTTACTGGAACTTCCGTAACTACCACTTCCGCCAACACCAAAAGAAAGTCGTTGTGCTTCAGAAATTTCATACCCCATTTTCAATTTAGAATATTGCC
>JBNKGN010000094.1:0-10271 GCA_050289845.1 Crocinitomicaceae bacterium
AACCAAAGGAAGATCTTAGCGCCTCGAGCGTGGTCTTGGGAAAAGTTTCAACCGAAGGAGAATCTTAGCGCCTCGAGCGTAGTCGAGAGGCGCTATTTATCCCCACGCTCAATCAACCGGGCATCAATATTTTTCGAAGGGTTCACCCCTAGTTTTTTCAGTTTTTCGACGCGCGTAGTGAGGTTTCCAGTACCTTCTGTAAGTTTATTCATCGCGTCTTTGTACGTTTTATTCGCGGTGTCCATTTGGCTTCCCAACTTGATCAAATCTTCTGTGAATCCCACAAATTTATCGTACAGGTTGGCGGCTTGACGGGCAATTTCTTCCGCGTTTTTGTTTTGTAAATCTTGCTTCCAGATATAGGAAATTGTTCGTAACGTCGCTAAAAGCGTGGAGGTAGAAACGATGACGATATTTTTGTCCAGTGCTTTCTCAAACAATGCGTGATCTTCTTTGAGTGCAAGCGTTAGCGCAGGTTCATTCGCCACGAACATGAGCACGTAGTCTGGAGAATTGATGTCGTGGAGTTTCTGGTAATCTTTGTCGCTCAATAGTTTTAAGTGACCATGCATGCTATCCAAATGCTGTTTCAGAAACCCTTTCCGCGCGTCCTCTGTATCGGCATCAAAATAGTTACTGTATGCCGTTAGGGACACTTTTGAGTCCAGAATTAAATGCTTGCCATCCGGCAGATTTATAATATAATCCAACCGTTGGTTAGCGCCCTGTTCCGTTTTTAGATTCGTCTCTTTACTGTAGTGAATGTCTTTTTCGAGTCCCGCTTTTTCTAAAATGGATTCCAATTGGAATTCGCCCCAATTTCCCTGGGTTTTTGAATCACCCCGAAGGGCTTGCGTTAAACTTTTGGTCTCTTGAGTGATTTCCTGATTCAACTCTTGAAGCATTTTTAAATGTTTGTCCAGCGTCGCAGAACGTTCGATATTTTTCTCGTTCGTGTCCTCCACTTTTTGTTGGAATTCTGAAATTCGTTCTTTTAAGGGAGTGAGGATGGCATCAATGTTTTTCTTGTTTTGATCTGTAAATTTCTCCGATTTTTCTTCAAGAATCTTGTTGGCGATCAATTCGAAATCTTTTCGAAAACGTTCTTGCAGTGCTTCCAATTCGGTTTTTTGTTCATTGAGTTTCTCCTGGATAGCATCAAATTTCCCCCGCCAGATTGTTTCGGATTTCACCAGTTCTTCATTGCGATTTCTTGTAGTTTCCAACGCTTCATGTGCTCCTTTCAGCTCTGTCTCCATTCGGGTAGCTGCATTTTTCAAGGTGCCAAGTTCAATCTCAAGATCGTTCGTTCCCGCTTGCGGTTTTTGACGCAAATAAGCGATGAGAAACCCTACAACAAGCCCTAAAAAAAGTCCGATGATTAATGCAATGTAATCCATACTTTAAAAGTAGCCATTATTACCGAAATCTAGCCGCATCATGCGGTGTTCCGAAAGGAAATTGGATTAAAAATAGGCGATATAGCCGAAGTGCACTTTGCTCGAACTTAATTGAATCGCAGTATCGAATTGCTTGCCTAGCGCATAAGAAATGGAAAATACACCTAAGTTCGTGCGAAATGAGAACCCAACACCAAAACCGAAAGGCGCATCGTTATAATAGCCGCCTGCGTTGTTTTCGTACCAGGTTTGATCGTAAAAGGCGAAAACATGAGAATTCCGATCCAATAGAAAGCGATATTCCAAAGTCGTCGTGGTTCGTGTTGTTGCCAGCAATTCGTCCTCATTAAAACCTCGCTGAGCTGTCAGTCCACCAAAACGAAATACCTCGTTCTGAAATATTTCGTCCGCCATATAAAATTGAGTTCCGTTTGCAATCCGAAGTACATGTCGTCGGTACAAAGGAATGAACCATTCGATGTCCAATTCGCCCCGAAATGTAGTAGATTTTACCGATGCCAAAGTGTCGTTAGTGCGTGCATTTCGACTCCCGACACTCGAAGATATTTCAAAACGTATTCCGCGTGTTGGGTTTGGAAGGTAGTCTACACGATTGGATAGAAACCCCAATCCGTAATTGTTTGATTGTGTACTGCCAAGTTTAGAGAATAACGGATTGTTCGCTCCTCCAGAAAGTACATTGGACGAAAGCGATTGATAATATCCTTTGATGTAATTGCCTTTGTTGAGGAAATATTGCACGCCCGCCGTTCCGTTTAATTCCAGAAACGAGGTGTCACGTTTGTACAAGTCGAAAGTACCATCCACTCCGAATGAGGTTCCGAACAGGAAAGGGTAATTCAGCCGCGACGTTAACGATTGGGTTTGATCACGGATGCTTTGCCATTTTATATTGAGTAGTTCACCGCGCTTGAGAACGTTCAGCAGTTTCAAATTCAATTCTCCTGTTAGACTTAAGCGTTGCGAAATAGGATCGGGTTGCAATCCAACGACGCCATTGAAAGAACTAATAGCGACGGATTCTACGTAAACATATAATTCACAGCCTTTTTTAGTGAATAGAATTTCGTGTGGACGGATTTCTTTGATGAAAGGTACTTGTTCTATACTCGCACTAATATTCCGGAGAAGTTTTTCGTTGAACGGATCACCAACGGAGATTCCCAGCAGACTCGACAGGTACTTCTGACCGACAGCAGTATCACCTTTGATATGAATTTCTTGCCAGGTGTAATAAGGACCTTTGTCAATTACAACATTCGCCTCGATGCTATTGGTTTGAATGTCGATTGCTTCAAGAAATACTTTGGCAAAAGGGTATCCATTGAAAATATAAGCTTGATGAATCCCCGTCAAAGTAGCACTGATTTCTCGTGGAGTGAATGGGATATCGCTAAGAAATTTCTCTTTAAATTGAGTCTTGTTCCGCACGAAATCCAATTCATCTTGGGGAAGTTTGAGTTTCGCCGATTCGAAATGTTCGCCCAAATGGAAATACACATCCGCACTTTTCGATTGAAAGTGAATCGAATCTGTTGAGGCGAGGATATATCCTTTGTTGATGGCACTCGACTGCAGCTTCTTGAGATAAATTACCGCAGACGTACTGTCTTTAAATGTAGTCTCTGGATGTTTGATGAATTCGTTTAATTGGTTGGAATGATAACGTACTTCGTATGCCTTTTGTCCAAAGCACACAATTGGCAGCAATCCTAGAAAGAGGCAAAGCAGTTTTTTCATTCTATTCCGTAACGTTCCGAAAATTACTTTATTTCCGTTAGATAAGCGAATTGTTCTTTTTGGACAGACCGGTTGTTTTTGGACTCGGGTAAATTGTGGATAACTCTGTTTTTTGAGGAGGATTGTTACGGATAGAAACAGAAATGAAACTTTCTTCGGTTCTACCGTTATAGAAGAAATAGCGGCGAATACTAGGTAGCTTTTGCGCTAAGGATCAAACCGTTTACAGTAGGTTGTGGATAAGATTATTTAAGAAAATAGGCAATTTATCGTAGATTTGTCGTTATATTGTAAGACAACAATCTTAAACAACCTTATTAATTCAAATCAAGCGACATGAAAAGAGTATTGGCAATTGCATTTCTTGGCATCTTCCTTACAGCTTTATTAGCTGCATGTGGATCGTCAAGAGGTGGGCACTGTGATGCATACGGAAACAAAAGCGGGAGCGTTCATCAATCTTCAGATCAACTTCCTTCTTAATTTCGGCATCTAACGAAACTAAAAAAGCCCTGACTATTGCGTCAGGGCTTTTTTTATGCCTTGTACTTTTTGATTGATTAGTCTTCAATCACGTTGTAAACAATATTGTAAGTTGGATCAAATGCAGGGACAACCACGTAGTTCTCTACGTTACGCAATTCATCACAACCGTTTTTACAATTGTGAACTGTTACGGTGAATGTAACCAATTGATTGATGTCATCGATTTCAACGTTGCGGTCAATGGCCACGTCACATTCTACAGTCAATGGGTAACCTAAGATGTTGTATTCTGCGTAATTTACAGATTGGCGTGTGATACCTCCATCAAAACTAACTTCGAATTTATCTTGTTGACTTTGCGTTGATCCACTATGAACATGCAATCCTCCAGGAACGATTAAACCTCCCGTTGAAGGATAAATAACAGCTTCTACGATATCTCCTGAAATCGTGTCTTCGTCTGGAATGCTACATTTTTTTTTACAAGACATTCCCACAAACAAAAGTGTGGCCACTGACAATGTAAATAAAATACCTTTTTTCATAGTTGGTTGAATTAGAGTCCTAATAATCTAAAAATAGACTCGGCTAATTTATTCAAATTTTGCGACCGAAAAAAATTATTTCGCACGCAATTGAAAGTTCTGCCCTAAATATACCTTTCGAACTTGCTCATCTGCGGCCAATTCTTCGGCTGTTCCGGACTTCAGAATCGCGCCTTCAAAGAGTAAATATGCACGATCTGTGATCGACAAGGTTTCTTGTACGTTGTGATCTGTAATCAAAATGCCAATGTTTCTTTCGCGCAACTCGGAAACGATACTTTGAATGTCCTCCACGGCAATAGGATCGACTCCTGCAAATGGCTCGTCCAATAACACAAATTTTGGATTCGTTGCCAAAGCTCGGGCAATCTCTGTTCGGCGTTTTTCACCTCCTGAAAGGCGTGCACCAAGATTTTTACGGACATGGGTTAGACTAAAATCGTTCAGTAATTCCTCCAATCGATCCAGGCGTTCTTGTTTCGATAACTTTCCCATTTCGAGGATGGCCATGACATTGTCTTCCACACTCAATTTTCGAAAAACGGATACTTCTTGCGGTAAATAACCGATTCCCAATTGCGATCGTTTGTGCATCGGATAGTCTGTAATATCTACATCGTCGAGGAAGACACGCCCAGAATCGGGTTTCACCAAGCCAACTATCATGTAAAAGGAAGTCGTTTTTCCAGCGCCATTCGGACCTAAAAGACCAACAATTTCACCCTGGTTGACTTCCACTGTAACACCTTTAACAACGTCACGTCCTTTGTAGGATTTCTTAATTTGATCGGTGTGTAATTTCATAAACTAGAAGTTAATTGCGTAGCGTGCGCGAACGCCAAAATTTTCAATGTGTCCCAACGCATGTGCTGGATCTGTATGAGTAAGACGCCAGAAAACATCGACACGTCCCACTTTTAGTATGTTTTCGATCCCCATACTGACTTCCACGTAGGGCGTATTGCCGAATCGCTTTGTGAAGTCGGGAAGGTACATCTCTTGTAAATGGCGGTCCGAAATCCGTCCGTAGGCAGCACGTCCAGTAGTCACCAGGCGCCATTTTAATTTTTTCATCAACGGAATTCGATCCAGGAAAAATCCATCCCAATGATTTTCAATCAATGCGGTAACGTATTGGTCGGAAATAAATTCGAAGAAATCCATTTTATTAAAAGTGTTCAATTGCAACCAGTACGATTGATTTCCTTCGTGAACTTTCAAAAACGGATAGGCGGCCGTTCCGAAGATAGCTCCAACATTAAATCCATAACGAAGTCTTCCCAAATACCCCAAACGCGCGTTGTGCTCCAAAACGAGATCTAATTTTTGATAGTTGTAATTGCCTCCGAGTAGCCCTTTGACGCCGAAGACACCTTGCACAGAGATAATCGGATACTTGGAACGCACAGACGTTCGGTCGAAGGCGCCTGAGATAAACTCTTCGTTTTTCGCCCATCGATAGCGGAAAATAAATTCGCTGGTTTGAATTTTACTGATAGTGTCATCCAGTCCTGTAATGTTGTTCGGGCGCACATAATTCGCCAGTCCCAGCGGCACGTATTCTTTCCACTCGAATCCACCATAGAGAATTACGTCCTTGCGGATATCTTTTTCCAGATTGATCCCTGTTCGGGTAACAAAAGTCAATTTGTCCAATGGTCCTGTACGCAGCAACGTTCCAAATGTAGAGCCAATCGCGGCCGCATCAGGAGATTGTCCAATTTGCTCGATGTCATAGGAATAATACGTCGTTAACATCCCCCTTTTTTTCGGGGTAATATTGTACCGTATGGAAGCTCCATACTTGAAGCGTTGATCTCCAAATCCATAGGCAATTCGCCCACCCAATTCCAATCTTCGACTAAAATTGTTGGAGGTTCGCAATGCAAATGCAGTACGCCATTTTTCAACGGGATTGTAGGTTATCAGGGAGAAGACGCTTCCTACTTCTATTTTGCCGAGAGGATAGTAACCAGTTGTCGCCAAATAAAGAACGTTTTTCAATGTTTTGAAAAATCGCAGTTCGTTGAGCGAATCAATCATATTGTCAATACCTTGTTCTTGAACCGATAAGGGCTCGTGGCGTATGGTTGCCCAATAGGCTTCGGAGCGGTGTTCGGCGCTGTCCAAAATTTCTACGGTGCTACTGCTTTTATAAAACTCGTCAGGGCGCGCTTGATTGATCACAAAATTCGTTCGTGTGGAATGACGTCGTCCAAAGAAGCCGTAAATGTCTGATTTCTTGGTGATCTTCAAATCGGCAATCATCTTTTCACTCGTGAGCATCCAAACTTCTGGAGCTACTTGTTCAAATTCGTGCTCGATATGCAAGGCTTGTATATAATTGATGTTGGCCCACGGAGAAATATCTATCGAAAATTGTTTGATGGCATACGTAGTATCGTGAATCCACATTTCACCTTGGAAGGTCATGTCGCCTTCTCGTTTCGGCTTGAAGCGCAATTTATAACACCAATTATTGTCAATGTAAGATGAGTCTTCCAAATAGAATTTGTAGAAATTTCGAGCAAAATTAGCGGCGGGACTGATGAACTGCTTGTTGAAGAGATTGAGGTAATTGTCGTAGATATTGACGTCAATGTACATGTCCCCAAGAAATTGATTCATCTGTAAGTTTTCGACGCCACTAATACGTGTCGCTTTCACAACTTCCTTTTTCTTCACGGGATTGTTTTTGAAATAGAAATCGGATACAGATTCACTCAAGATGACGGGAAGGTAATTTTTACCGTTGTCTGCCGAGTCCATATAGGCCATTACAAGATCCATACGCTTTACAATGTCTCGTTCGGTAAATTTGTCTCCGATATTATTTACATCAAGTTGTACTTTGTTGTACACTTCGTATTCATACGACCCCAGTTTCTCTTTATTGTTAACGGGTTTGTTCGCCACCATTCGCTTGTGAAGTCGAGTCGAAGGCAGTTCGTCTGGAGGTTTCACGTAAACAGCGCCAATTTCCGATTGCACCAAATTTAATGCGACATTAATTTCCTGAGAGACATCGCGCTGCACGGCAATTTTCATCGGTACATACCCCGAACTACGAATGATAATGGAGTCGGTAGCGTAGTAGGTGTCAATCATGTAATACCCTGCAGTGTCTGTTATGGCGCCAATTTTCGAATCAATGAATTGCACTTTGACAAAGGGCAGAGGTTCTCCCGTAGAGCCATCAGTTACGATACCTTCAACATGCGTTTTTTGTCCAAACGCAACCAATGAAAGAAAGAGTAGTATGGTGGAGAGTATACCGCGCATAGTTCTTTATAAGACTAGTAAATTAACGAAGAAATTCGTGAATAGGCGAGGTGTTACTCTTGATTTTTTCTTCGTTTTTCAACACGTTTTGAAACGAGAATTCCAATTTCATAAAGAATTAGGATGGGAATGCCCACTATGACTTGGCTAATAAGATCTGGAGGAGTGATTAGCGCCGAGAGAATTAAGATCGCTACAATAGAATGTTTGCGATACTTTTTTAAGAAATCAGAGGACATTACGCCCAGTTTGGTAAACAGGTAGGACAGAACTGGCAACAAGAAAAGCAATCCCGTATAAAAAATCGTAGAAAGCACCGTTCCCATGAAGGAACTGATTTTGATTTGGTTCTCGATTTTGTCGAAGATTTTGAAATTTCCGAAAAACTGTACACACAGCGGTGCCACCACAAGATACCCAAAGGCGATTCCCGTAAAAAACAGCAAACTGACATAGAAAACAAGCCCTTTCGCAACTTGTTTTTCATTGACTTTTAACCCTGGTTTTACGAAAGCCCAAATTTGATAAAAAATGTATGGGAAGGCAATAACAATTCCACCGAGAATACTCATCATTATGGCATAGGAGAATTGCCCTGTCATTTCAATGTTCTGGTAACTAATGTCTATGCTCTCGATACATACGCCAAATGTATTACAGAAAAATCGGAAGGTGATAAAGTTCGGGTCACTCATCGCGAGAAAGACGTGTTCCATGATCCAGCTTTTGAAAATCCACAAAACGATAGCAATAACAACAATCACTGCTGCTGAACGCACCAAGCGCCACCTCAATTCCTCAAGGTGCTCTATAAATGACATGCGATTTCCGTCTTCCATTGTGACGACAAAAATAGCGAATCCTCATCAATAAAGTAGGTATTTCTTAGATGTGAATTAAATCCAATCGAAACATTACCGAAGTTAAAAAAAAGTGTATCTTAGATAGGATTTAGTTAGGAATTAGAGTTAAGCGATATGGACTTAAAAGGGGCCCTAAAATCATTTTTTGGATTTGATAGTTTTAAGGGAGAACAAGAAGAGATTATTCACAATGTACTTAATGGAAACAATACATTCGTTATCATGCCGACAGGTGGCGGTAAATCAATGTGTTATCAGCTTCCAGCGATTATTTCGGAGGGAACAGCCATCGTAGTATCACCACTGATCGCACTCATGAAAAATCAAGTCGATGCGATTCGTCACGTTAGCAACGATGAGTCGATCGCCCATTTTTTGAATTCTTCTTTGACCAAAACGGAAATCGCTCGCGTTAAAAGTGATATCACTGCGGGAAAAACAAAATTGCTCTATGTGGCTCCTGAATCTTTGATCAAACCAGAAAATGTTGATTTTTTAACAGGAGTTTCCATTTCTTTTTTCGCCATTGATGAGGCGCATTGTATTTCTGAGTGGGGACACGATTTTCGACCGGAATACCGCCGCTTGCGTGAAATTTTCGAACGGATCTCCAACGTGCCAATCATTGCATTGACGGCTACAGCGACACCAAAAGTACAATACGACATTCAAAAAAACCTCAATATGTTGGACGCGACGGTCTTTAAATCGTCGTTTAACCGAGACAATCTCTATTATCAAATCTACCCGAAAAAGGAAGTTGAAAAGCAGATCATTAAGTATATCCGCACCAAACAAGGAAAAAGTGGGATTATTTATTGCTTGAGCCGTAAGAAGGTAGAGGAAATTGCCGAACTCTTGCAGGTCAACGGTGTAAACGCACTTCCATATCATGCGGGACTCGACGCTGCCACGCGCGCGAAGCATCAGGACATGTTCCTCATGGAAGAGGTGGAAGTTATCGTTGCGACAATTGCCTTCGGTATGGGGATTGACAAACCCGATGTTCGCTTCGTAATTCACCACGATATTCCGAAGTCATTGGAAAGTTATTATCAAGAAACCGGACGTGCCGGTCGCGATGGTGGAGAAGGTGAGTGTATCGCCTTTTATCGTTATAAAGATGTGGAGAAACTGGAGAAATTTCTTCAAGGAAAACCAGTGGCAGAGCAAGAGATTGGCCGTCAGTTATTGAATGAGATAGCTTCCTATGCCGAAACGTCCGTTTGTCGACGGAAAATGATTTTGCATTATTTCGGAGAGGAATTTGACGAAACACGTTGTAATTCGGGGTGTGATAATTGTAAGTACCCAAGAAATAAGTACGAAGGAAAAGATTACGTTGGAAATTTATTGAAAACCGTCGTGGGTCTCAAAGAAATGCAACGATCGAAACATTATTGTGCGTTTCTCGCGGGTAAAGTTACCGCAGATATTAAAGCCTACAAGCACGATGAGCATCCATTGTTCGGTGTTGGGAAGGAAAAGGACGAACATTTCTGGAATGCTGTGATTCGCCAATCCGTAGTCGCTGGTCTGCTACGAAAAGATATTGAAACGTATGGCGTACTGAAATTAACAGAGGACGGGCATAACTTTATTTCAGCTCCGCATTCATTTATGTTGATCGAAGAACGCGACTATCTGGTTCAAGATGATGACACCGTGGTAACGTCGTCTAAGGGAGAGGCATTTGATCAAGGTTTGTACGACCAATTGGTGGATCTCCGCAAGACGTTGTCGAAAAAAATGGATGTGCCTCCGTTCGTTATTTTCCAGGAGCCTTCCTTGAAAGATATGTGTTTTCAATATCCCGTAACGATTGAAGAATTGACCAATATTCAAGGCGTTGGGAATGGAAAAGCGCAACGATATGGTGCACCGTTTGCTGCCTTGATTAAAGAATACGTCACTGAAAACGATATTGATCGTCC